>CALMID010000290.1 GCA_937863915.1 uncultured Pseudomonas sp. | reverse complement strand
CCGACGGCTTCGTGCGTCAGCATGCCCACGGCGTCACCCAAGCCCGTGGCGGCGAGGGTGCCGCACGCGAGTTCTGCGAACTGATCCTCCGTGCCCAGGGCAACCTGGATGCTGCGCAAGCCGCCTACCTGTAGGAAACAGCATGCCTCGCTCACTTCGCCTCCTGCTGCTTTTTGGCTTTCCGGCCGGGCTGCTGATGGCCATCGGTTACTGGAACATCCGTCCGGACAGTTTCATACAACCCCAGGAAACCGTTACCCAGACCGCGCAAGACATCGACTTCTTCGTCGAAAACGCCTACAGCATTCAGTATCAGGAAGACGGCAAGCTACGCTACGAGATGACCGCCAAGCGCCTTGAGCATTTGAAGGCTCGCGATGTCACCCGGCTTGAGCAACCTGACCTGCAACTGTTTCGTGGTACCCCCTACCCCTGGCATGTACAAAGCCTGAAAGGCGAGGTCGCTCCCGGCGGCAAGGAAGTCGAACTGATCGACGAGGTGCGTATCGCCCGCACTGACGCCAAGGGCCGACCGACCGTGATCACCAGCAGCCGCATGACCGTATTCCCCGAGCAGGAATATGCGCAGACGGCGCAAGCCGTTAGAATTGCAACGGCCGACGGCGTGACCACCGCCAAGGGAATGAAAGCGTATCTGCAAGACGGCAGGATGCTCCTGCTGTCCAACGTGAGAGGCCTGCATGAGGTTCGTTAACCCCCTCCCCCTTCTGATCAGCCTCGGACTGGCTGCTGCCAGCTCGACCAGCTGGGCCCTGCCCAGCGATCGCGATCAGCCTATTCGCGTGCAGGCCGACAGCGCCGAACTGGATGACAAGCAAGGCGTAGCCGTCTACCGCGGCTCCGTGGTCATCACCCAGGGCAGCCTGAAGATCACCGGCGACACCGTGACCCTGACACAGAATCAGACCGGCGACCTGGAAGTCTTCACCGCCGTAGGCAAACCGGCCTACTACGAACAGCAACCCTCGGCGGACAAGCAGATCGTCAAGGCCTACGGCCTGACCATCCAGTACTACGCCAGCAACGAGCGCATCGTGCTGATTGATCAGGCCAAGGTGATCCAGGAAGGCAATACCTTCGAAGGCGAGAAAATTGTCTATGACACCCAGCGCCAGATCGTCAACGCCGGTCGTGCTACTGGCGCCCAGGTCTCTACGCCCCGGCCACGGATCGACATGATCATCCTGCCGAAGAAGAAAACCGAGCAGGCAGCACCCTGATGGCCACCCTGAAAGCCCAGCACCTGGCCAAAAGCTACAAAGGCCGCCAGGTGGTTCGCGATGTCAGCCTGAGCATCGACAGCGGACAGATCGTCGGCCTGCTAGGCCCCAACGGCGCCGGCAAGACCACCTGTTTCTACATGATCGTCGGCCTGGTACAGGCCGATCAGGGTCGTGTGCGCATCGACGACAACGATCTCAGCCATCAGCCCATGCATGGCCGCGCCCGAGCCGGCATCGGCTACCTGCCGCAGGAAGCCTCGATCTTCCGCAAGCTGTCTGTGGCCGACAACATAATGGCCATCCTCGAGACCCGCAGCGACCTCGACCGCGCCGGCCGCCAGCAGGCACTCGAAGCCCTGCTGCAGGAATTCCACATCAGCCATATCCGCGACAGCCTTGGCATGAGCCTGTCCGGCGGCGAGCGGCGCCGCGTGGAAATCGCCCGCGCCCTGGCTACCAACCCGAAATTCATTCTTCTCGACGAACCCTTCGCCGGCGTCGACCCGATCTCGGTCGGCGACATCAAGCAGATCATTCATCACCTCAAAGCCAAGGGCATTGGCGTGCTGATCACCGACCACAACGTGCGCGAAACGCTGGATATCTGCGAAATCGCCTACATTGTGAATGACGGTCAATTGATTGCCGAAGGCGATGCCGAAACCATCCTGGCCAACCAGTTGGTCAAGGATGTCTACCTGGGTCACGAATTCCGCCTGTAGCCTCTGGCACTTTTTCACTACACGGACGTTGTCAAGCCTAGGCAAAGCCGCCGAGATCAGGCATATAATTTGCTTATTGGCGGCGCCTCGGCGTCCTGTAGTGGGTGGCGCAACAGCGCCAGCAGATAAGGTGCAAAGCTTCCTGCCATGAAACCTTCGCTAGTCCTCAAGATGGGCCAGCAGCTGACGATGACCCCGCAGCTGCAACAGGCGATCAAACTCCTCCAGCTCTCCACCCTGGATCTCCAGCAGGAAATCCAGGAAGCGCTTGAAGCCAACCCGATGCTGGAGCGCCAGGAAGACGGCGACGACTTCGACAACAGCGATCCGCTGGCCGACGGCGATGAACTGGCCAGCGCCCCCGCCCAGGAAATCACCTTTCAGGACGCCCCGGCCAACGCCGAACTGCCCGATGAAAACCAGTGGTCCGAGCAGATTCCCAGCGAACTGCCCGTGGATACCGCCTGGGAAGACATCTACCAGACCAGCGCCAGCAGCCTGCCCAGCAACGATGATGACGAGTGGGATTTCACCGCCCGCACCTCGGCCGGTGAGAGCCTGCAAAGCCACCTGCTGTGGCAACTCAACCTGGCCCCGATGTCGGACAAGGACCGCCTGATCGCCATGACCCTGATCGATGCGATCAGCAACGATGGCTATCTGGAAGAAACCCTGGAAGAACTGCTGGAGAGCTTCGACCCGGAGCTGGACATCGAACTCGACGAGATCGAGGCCGTACTGCACCGCATCCAGCAATTCGAGCCGGCCGGGATTGGCGCCCGCGACCTGCGTGAATGCCTGCTGCTGCAGCTGCGTCAGCTGCCTGCCAACACCCCCTGGCTGAAAGAAACCCAACGCCTGGTCAGCGACTACCTCGACCTCCTCGGCAGCCGCGACTACAGTCAGATCATGCGGCGCATGAAGCTGCGCGAGGAAGAACTCAAACCCGCCATTGACCTGATCCAGAGCCTCAACCCCCGCCCGGGTTCGCAGATCGAAAGCAGCGAGCCCGAGTACGTGGTGCCCGACGTGATCGTGCGCAAGGATAACGGTCGCTGGCTGGTCGAGCTGAATCAGGAAGCCATGCCGCGCCTGCGGGTCAATCCGCAATATGCCGGCATGGTCAAGCGCGCCGACAGCAGTTCCGACAATACCTTCATGCGCAACCAGCTACAGGAGGCTCGCTGGTTCATCAAGAGCCTGCAGAGCCGTAACGAAACCCTGATGAAGGTGGCCAGCCAGATCGTCGAGCATCAGCGCGGTTTCCTCGAGTACGGCGAAGAGGCCATGAAGCCTCTGGTCCTGCATGACATCGCCGAAGCGGTAGGCATGCATGAATCCACCATCTCGCGGGTGACCACACAGAAATTCATGCACACGCCACGCGGCATTTTCGAGCTGAAGTACTTCTTCTCCAGCCATGTCAGTACCGCCGAAGGGGGCGAATGTTCGTCCACCGCCATCCGCGCCATCATCAAGAAACTGGTGGCGGCGGAAAACGCCAAAAAGCCGTTGAGTGACAGCAAGATCGCTGGTTTACTGGAAGCACAGGGCATTCAAGTGGCCCGTCGCACCGTAGCCAAGTACCGCGAATCCCTCGGGATAGCGCCGTCGAGCGAACGCAAACGGCTGATGTGACGCAACCAGAATCAACGCACAAGTGTTCCGGCGGCAGGCCTTTCAGCCTGCCACTTTTCACGGGAAACAAGGAGAAAGCGGTATGCAAGTCAACATCAGTGGACATCAACTGGATGTGACCGACGCCCTGCGCGACTATGTCGGCGAAAAGCTTGGCCGACTGGAGCGTCATTTCGACAAGATCACCAATGTTCAGGTGATCATGGAAGTCGAAAAGCTGAAGCAGAAAATTGAAGCCACCCTGCACATTGCTGGCGGCGAAATTGTCGCCAATGCCGAACACGACGACATGTATGCGGCAATCGACCTGCTCGCCGACAAACTCGACCGTCAACTGATCAAACACAAAGAGCGCCTCGTCGAGCGACAACAAGGCGCTGGTGCCCGTTAAAAACCAATGATCCAATTGCAAACCATCCTGACCCCCGGCCGTTCCTTGGTGAACGTGCCGGGCGGCAGCAAGAAACGCGTACTCGAACAGATCGCCACTCTGGCCGCCCGAGATCTCGGCGAGCTGGATGCGCAGGACATCTTCGAGAGCCTGATCGCCCGCGAAAAGCTCGGTTCAACCGGCTTCGGCAACGGCATCGCCATTCCTCACTGCCGCCTGAGTGGCTGCAGCAGCCCATTGTGTGCGGTTCTCCATCTGGAAGCAGCCGTCGATTTCGACGCCATCGATGGCGCGCCGGTCGACCTGCTGTTCGTCCTGCTGGTGCCGGAAGCGGCGACCGACGAACACCTGGAACTGCTCCGCCAGATCGCCAGCATGCTCGACCGTGCCGACATCCGCGAACGCCTGCGCCAGGCCGCGGACAGCCAGGCGCTGTACCAGATCGTTGTCGACGCCCAGAACGGACTCTGAGCCATGCGCCTGATCATCGTCAGCGGCCGCTCCGGCTCGGGCAAAAGCACCGCTCTCGATGTCCTTGAAGACAACGGTTTCTACTGCATCGACAACCTGCCCGCCGGGCTCCTGCCGGAGCTGGCAGAACGCGCGCTGGTGCATACCGAGCTGCTGCATCCGCAGGTCGCCGTGTCGATCGATGCACGCAACCTGCCCAGTCATCTGCAGCGCTTCCCGGAGCTGCTGGACGAAGTCCGTGCCCGACATATCCAGGTCGACGTGCTGTTTCTCGACGCCGAGGAAGGCACGCTGCTCAAGCGTTTTTCGGAAACACGTCGGCGTCACCCGCTGACCAATGAAAACCGCTCGCTGGCCGAAGCCATTCGCGATGAGGCGACGCTGCTGCACCCGATCGCCGACCTGGCTGACCTGCGCCTGGACACCACCAGCCTCAATCTGTACCAGCTGCGCGACGCCCTGCGCCTGCGCCTGCTCAACACCCCTGAGCCCGGCACCGCCTTTCTGGTCGAATCATTCGGTTTCAAGCGCGGTATGCCGGTCGATGCGGATCTGGTCTTCGACGTTCGCTGCCTGCCCAATCCCTACTGGAAACCGGAGCTGCGCGAGCAGTCCGGCAAGGATGAAGCGGTCCGCGACTACCTGGCCGCACAAGCCGATGTCGAAGAGATGTACCAGGACATCCACGCCTACCTGCTGAAATGGCTGCCGCGTTTCGCCGCCAGCAATCGCGCCTATGTGACCATCGCCATCGGCTGCACTGGCGGTCATCACCGCTCGGTATACATTGCCGAACGCCTCGGCGCCGCTCTCAAACCCGCCCTGAAGAACGTACAGATTCGCCACCGCGATCTCAGCGAATAAGGATCGACGGCAATGCCCGCCTGCGAAATCACCATCATCAACAAACTCGGCCTGCATGCCCGTGCCGCCGCCAAGTTCGTCGGCGTAGCCAGCCAATTCAGCTCGACAGTCCGCATAGGTCGCAGTGCTGAGAGCCAGGTCGACGGCAAGAGCATCATGGCCGTGATGATGCTCGCGGCCGGCAAGGGCACCACCGTGCACCTGCTGACGGAAGGTGAGGATGCACAGGCCGCGCTGGATGCTCTGATCGAACTGATCAACAACAGGTTCGATGAGGGCGAGTAACATCGCACCCCCATGAAAAAGGGCGCCTCTCGGCGCCCTTTTTCATGGCCGCTCAGAACCTAGCTGCCCGCCACCATCATCCGTTCCAGCAGCACCGAGCCGGTGTGGATATTGCCGCGGCGCTCGATATCAGCGCCCACCGCGACGATCTGCGCGAACATCTCACGCAGATTGCCGGCGATGGTGACCTCATGTACAGGGAACTGAATCTCGCCATTCTCCACCCAGTAGCCCGCCGCTCCCCGCGAATAGTCCCCGGTCACCAGATTCAGGCCCTGCCCCATCAACTCGGTCACCAACAGGCCGCGCCCCATGCGTTTGAGCAGCGCGGCCTGGGACTCGTCACCGTGACTGACCTGCAGGTTGTGCACGCCGCCGGCATTGGCCGTGCTGGGCATGCCCAGCTTACGCCCGGAGTAAGTGCCGAGGATGTAGCTGACCAGCTGTCCCTGTTCGACAAAAGGCTTGGCATAGGTCGCCAGGCCATCGCCATCGAACGCCGCGCTGCCCAGCGCACCACGCAGATGTGGCAGCTCATTGAGGCTCAGCCAGTCGGGGAACAGCTGCTGTCCCAGGGCACCTTCGAGAAAGGAAGACTTGCGGTACAGATTGCCGCCAGAGATCGCCGCAAGAAAATGCCCGAACAAGCCGGTGGCCAACTCGGCTGCAAACAGCACCGGCACTTCGCCGGTCGGCACGCTGCGCGCGCCCAGTCGAGCGGCGGCCCGCTCTGCCGCGCGCCGGCCAATCAGTTCGGCGGCCTGCAGATCATCGCCACGACGGGCCACGTCGTACCAGTAGTCGCGCTGCATCTGCCCATCGTTTTCGGCAATCATCACGCAACTGAGGCTGTGCCGGGTACTGGCATAACCACCGATGAAACCATGACTATTGCCATACACACGGCAGCCCTGGTGGGTATTGAGGGTCGTGCCATCGGCCTTGCGCACCCGCGGATCGACCGCCATCGCCGCCTGCTCGCAACTCAGGGCCAGTTCTACGGCGCGCTCTGGCGGCAGCTCCCAGGGGTGGTAGAGGGCCAGTTCGACCAGCTCACGGGCCATCAAATCGGCATCTGCCAGACCGGCGCAATCATCCTCGGAGGCATGTTTGGCAATCGCCAGGGCCGCAGCCACCGTTTCTCGAATCGCCTCCGCGCCGCTGGCCGAGGTACTGGCCGAGCCCTTGCGCTGACCGAGATAGAGAGTCACCCCGAAACCCTGGTCGCGGTTGAACTCAACGGTCTCGACATCACCGTGGCGAACCGTGGTCGACAGCCCCTGCTCCAGCGACACCGCCACCTCGCAGGCCGTCGCGCCCTGCCGGCGCGCCTCGGCAACAATCGCCTCGACCTGCTCCTGCAGGACCGGCAAGGCCTGGGGTCCGACACTGGCAACTGCACTCATAACCTACTCCGTTCCACTGACCGCTGCGCGGCCGGGCCGGACAAGCCGGCCCTGACTGGTTATCATGGCGGCGTTCCCCACTGGACCCGCCCCATGTCTGAAATGTATGACGATGACTTCTCTGGCGAGAAGAGCAAAACCCAGGTCAAGCGCGAGCTGCAGGCGCTGCAGGATCTGGGAGAGCGCCTGACCATCCTCAAGCCTGAGCTGCTGACCAAACTGCCGCTGAGCGATGCGCTGCGCAAGGCGCTGGACGATGCGCCGAAACACAAGGCGCACATCGCGCGCAAACGCCACATCCAGTACATCGGCAAACTGATGCGTACCGCCGATGTCGAGGCGATTACCACGCTGATCGACCAGCTGGACGCCTCGACCCGTCAGTACAACGAGCGATTCCATGCCCTTGAGCGCTGGCGCGACCTGCTGCTGACCGGCAGCGATGACGTGCTGAACAACTTTGTCGGCCAATACCCCGACGCCGATACCCAGCATCTGCGTCAGCTGCTGCGTCAGGCGCAGCACGAAGCCGCGCAGAGCAAGCCACCGGCCGCCGCGCGCAAGATGTTCAAGTACATCCGCGAGCTGGACGAAACCCAGCGCGGCCTGCGCTAGGCCTTGCGGCTCGCTGCACCGGGGCAACATCAGGCCCCGGTCCCGCCTACGGTGATGGCATCGATCTTCAGGGTCGGCTGACCGACACCCACCGGTACCGACTGGCCATCCTTGCCACAGGTGCCGACCCCGCTGTCCAGCGCCAGGTCATTACCGACCATCGACCCCCGCCCCATCGCCTCAGGGCCATTGCCGATCAGGGTCGCGCCCTTGACCGGGGTGGTGATGCGGCCATTTTCGATCAGGTAGGCCTCGCTGGTGGTGAAGACGAACTTGCCACTGGTGATATCCACCTGGCCGCCGCCGAGGCTGGCGCAGTAGATACCCCGCTCCACCGACGCGATGATTTCCTGCGGATCGCTCTGCCCGGCCAGCATGTAGGTATTGGTCATGCGCGGCATCGGCAGATTGGCATAGGACTCGCGCCGGCCATTGCCGGTGGCCGCCACGCCCATCAGCCGGGCGTTCAGCTTGTCCTGCATGTAGCCCTTGAGCACGCCGTTCTCGATCAGCGTGGTGCACTGGGTCGGCGTGCCCTCGTCATCCACGCTCAGTGAACCGCGCCGATCGGCCAGGGTGCCGTCGTCGACGATGGTGCACAGACTGGAAGCCACCTGCTCGCCGATGCGGCCACTGTAGGCCGAGCTGCCCTTGCGGTTGAAATCGCCTTCCAGACCATGGCCCACGGCCTCGTGCAGCAGTACCCCGGACCAGCCCGGCCCGAGCACCACCGGCAGCGTGCCTGCCGGAGCCGGAATGGCCTCCAGGTTGACCAGTGCCTGGCGCACCGCCTCGCGGGCATAGTCCATGGCGCGGTTCTGCTCGCTGCCGGCCTTCTGCAGGAAATAGCGGTAATCGGTTCGACCGCCACCGCCATGGCCGCCGCGCTCGCGGCGACCGTTCTGTTCGACGATGACGCTGACATTGAAACGCACCAGCGGGCGAATATCCGCTGCCAGGCTGCCATCCATGCCGGCCACCAGCACGCGGTCCCAGACCCCGGCCAGGCTCACGGTCACCTGCTGAATACGCGGATCGAAGGCACGCGTGGCCTGATCCACCTGCTTGAGCAGCTCGACCTTTTCCGCACGGCTCATCACATCCAGCGGATTGCCGTCGATATACAGGGCCGGAACCGAAGCCGGCGCAAACGCCTGCACCCGCCCCTGCTGCCCGGCGCGGGCAATGCTGCGTGCAGCCCTGGCCGCCTGGCGCAAGGCCTCGGCCGTGAGGCTGTTGCTGTAGGCAAAACCGGTTTTCTCACCGGACAAGGCGCGCACACCCACACCCTGATCGAGGTGAAAGCTGCCCTCCTTGACGATACCGTCCTCCAGCATCCACGACTCGGACACCTGGCCCTGGAAATACAGGTCGGCCGCATCGATGCCGGGGCCGGCCAGCTCGCCGAGGATGCCCTGCAGCTGATCGAGATCGAGTCCGCCCGGACTGAGCAGCTGCTCACTGACGATGGACAGGGGATTGTTCATGTTCACTCCGAAACGGCCGTCGTGCGGTCGCTACTGGTCAGACGGGAAATAGGAAAGCGCCGGTGCTGGCTGATCGGCATGCGCTGGCGGATTTCGGCCTGCGCCTGAGCATCGCGCGTGCCGAGCAGCACGGCTTCGCCTTCGGGCTGCTCGGCCAGCACCACACCCCAGGGATCGATGATGGCCGAGTGGCCAAACGTCTGCCGCGGCCCCGGATGAGTGCCGCCCTGATTGGCCGCCAGCACATAGCATTGCGTTTCGATGGCACGGGCACGGATCAACACCTGCCAGTGCGCGGCGCCCGTCACCGCGGTGAAGGCCGCCGGCGCGCTGATCAGCTCGGCACCTTGTTCGCGCAGGGCGGTGTACAGCTCGGGAAAACGCAGGTCATAACACACCGACAGCCCCAGGCGCCCCACGGGCGTATCGGCGACCACGGCCTGGCCGCCGTGGGCATAGTCATCCGACTCGCGGTAGCGGCCACGACTGTCGGCCACATCGACATCGAACAGGTGCAGTTTGTCGTAGCGCGCCACTCGCTGGCCCTGATCATCCAGCAGCAGCGAACAGGCATGGGGACGAGCATCGGGCTGGCCGTCAGGCGGCAGCGGAATGGTTCCGGCCACCAGCCACAGACCGAGATCACGGCAGCTGTCACGCAGCCACGGCAGGATCGGCCCTTCGCCGCGCGCCTCAGCCGCGCCCAGTGCCGGCAGATCGCTGCGGCCGATGGCGGCAAAATTTTCCGGCAACACCGCAAGCCGCGCGCCGGCCTCTGCGGCCTGTTCCAGCAGACGCCGGGCATCGCGCAGGTTCTGCGCCACGTCGGCCTGACTGACCATCTGAATCACTGCAATCGTCATGACGTCTCGACTTCATTCACGCGACAGTCTTCAGACTGACACAGGCTTGCGTAGGCTGCTCAGGGTTTCTGCTGATCCGGCTTGAGGAAGCTGATCTGCGGGTTCTGCCAGGGTCCATTGACGTGGTACTTCACGCTGGCCATCCGCGCCACCCGGTCCCCGAGTAGCTTGTCGACCACGAACAGTGCCCCGCCGATGGCCGGCGCGCCGGCAATCAGAGCCGCCAGCGGCAGGTTGTTGCTGACCGGCAGGGAGACCAGCAACTGTGCGTTGATCTGATCCTTGGCCATGTCCAGAGTACCGTCCAGCTCGACCAAAGTGGACGGGCCTTCGATGCGCAGCGGCTCTCGCGTGACGAACACGCCCTGCGGGCCTTCCAGGCGCACCTTCATCCGATCGTAGGCGAGGCCCTTACCGAAAAGATCACTGAAATCCAGGCGCAACCGGCGACCGATGGCGTTGAAGTTGAGCAGGCCGAATACCCGCAGGGCCTGCGCCCCGCCCTCGACATTGCTGATCGCGCCCTTGCGCAGGCTGGCGTCCAGCGTTCCGGAGAAGCGCTTGAGGCTAAGGCCGGCCGGCGAGCCGGGCCAGTCGCCGGCCACGTCCAGGCGAAAGCGCTCGCTGCTCACCGTCGGCGCATAGCCCCAGGCCGCCAGCACGTCGCGCAGATTGGCCCCCGCCAGACGCCCCTGATAGCGGGTACGCGTGCCTTCGGCCTCCTGATTCCAGCTGAGCGAGCCGTTCAGCAGCATGCCTTTGAGCTCCAGCTGCAGATCACTGAACTGACTGCCTTGTGCCTGGGGACGCGCCTTGAAACGCCAGGCGCCCAGCAACTCGTTACCGTACAGAACCCTGGCCACCTGCACGTCCATGGCGGGCAGCACACGGGGATCCACGCTGGCCAGGGGATCACGGCTCTCGGCATCCACGCCCTTGAGCCCCTCGGCCTTGGGCAGCGACAGATACTCCAGATTCACCTGCATAGGCTCGCCTGCAGCATCGGCCACATTCACCTGCCCCTTGGCCAGGGCGCTGTCGCCCCCCAGCTGCCAGGCACTGGCAGCGCGCTGCAGGGTCGCGCCCACCTGTTGCTGATCGATGCCGAAACCGCGAAAAC
>CALMID010000289.1 GCA_937863915.1 uncultured Pseudomonas sp. | reverse complement strand
CACACCCCTTCATCCGGCCCTGCGCTTTGCGCAGGGTTCGCTCACTCCATCGCAGCTCCGAGGGCCGGCTTACAAGGTCCTTCCCTGGACCTTTATCGCGGTGGCGCCCAGCCCTCAAGCGGCCGTCCAGGCCGCTTGCCCCTCTACGCAACGATTCCGCTCGCCCTTCTGGAAGGGGCGTTTTGCCCGCCCGCAGCTTGTGTGTTGATAGCAGTTCTCCGAGCGGACTGAACGAACCTAAAGGCAACTCGTAGCCGAGTCCCCGTCAGGAGGCCGAGTGGAGGTGTCGTGCAGGGGGACGAGCCGCAGGGATGCGGCGAGAGGCTTAAAGGGCCAGGGAAGGCCCTTGTAAGCCGGCCCCCGGAGCGGCACCGGAGGGAGGGAAGTCGCGCATAGCGCGACCCGGATGTCGGGGTGGCCTTCTCTTTGGTTTCTTTCTCTTGGCCAAACAAGAGAAAGAAACTCGCCCGGAAAGGGCGAAACCCGAGCTGTCAGCCGACACCGAAATCGGCCAGACAACGGCTGCGAGCCGGCCCCCTGAGCATCAGTCGAAAGCGAAATGCGCCTGGTCCAGCTGCATGGTCGACTTGACCGGCTTGAGCATGGCGCTGGCATGGCCCTTGGCCCGTGGCAGCAGGCGCTGGAAGTAGAAGTCGCTGGTGGCCAGCTTGGCCTTGTAGAACTCGGCCGACTCACTGCCGCCCTCGCGCAGCTTACGCCGTGCCACCGCCTCCTGCTGTGCCCAGGCCCAAGCCAGGGTGGCGTAGCCGGAGTACATCAGGAAGTCGTGGCAGGCGGTGCTGACGATGTCGCGCTGGCGACTGGCAGCGAAGGCAAGGCGCAGGGTCAGGTAGTTCCACTGGGCGATGATCTTCAGTAGGGTCAGGGCGCGCAGGCGCATGCCCGGCTCGTTCTTCAACAGGTCCAGGGCGAAGCGGGCGATCGGCTTGGTGAACTCGAACACCGCCTTGCCCTTGCTCATCATCAGCACCTTGCGGCCGAGCAGGTCCAGCGCCTGGATGCCGGTGGTGCCTTCGTACAGGGTGGAGATGCGCGCGTCGCGCACGATCTGCTCCATGCCGTGTTCCTGGATATAGCCGTGGCCGCCGAATACCTGCATGCCCAGGTTGGCCGCCTCCAGGCCCAGTTCGGTCAGGCAGCCCTTGAGGATCGGCGTGAGGAAGCCCAGCTGGTCGTCCCAGTGCTGGTACTGCCGGTCGTCGTTCTTCAGCAGGCCCTCGATCATCTTGTCGGCGTGCTGGCTGGCCAGGTAGATCAGCGCGCGGCCGCCCTCGGCGATGGCCTTCTGGGTCAGCAGCATGCGGCGCACGTCGCCATGGTGGATCAGCG
Source organism: uncultured Pseudomonas sp. (assembly GCA_937863915.1). Lineage (GTDB taxonomy): Bacteria > Pseudomonadota > Gammaproteobacteria > Pseudomonadales > Pseudomonadaceae > Aquipseudomonas. The sequence goes on along the minus strand of CALMID010000289.1, from coordinate 9,745 downwards.
CGTCGGCGATCTGGGTCGGCTCCTTGGTGCCGGACAGCGCGCGCATCGAACGGCGCTCCAGGGCGTAGCTGAGGGCGCCCTGGTAGGATAGCTCGGCATGGGCCAGGCCCTGCAGGGCGGTGCCGATGCGGGCGGTATTCATGAAGGTGAACATGCACTCCAGGCCCTTGTTGGCCGGGCCGATGAGGAAGCCGGTGGCGCCGTCGAAGTTCATCACGCAGGTGGCGTTGCCGTGGATGCCCATCTTGTGTTCCAGCGAGCCGCAGGACACGCCGTTGCGCGCGCCCAGGCTGCCGTCCGGGTTGGCGAGGAACTTGGGCACGATGAACAGGCTGATGCCGCGGGTGCCCTTGGGCGCGTCGGGCAGGCGGGCCAGCACGATGTGCACGATGTTCTCGGCCAGGTCGTGCTCGCCGGAGGAGATGAAGATCTTGGTGCCGGTCAGCGCGTAGCGGCCGTCGGCGTTAGCCTCGGCGCGGGTCTTGACCTGGCCGAGGTCGGTGCCGCACTGCGGCTCGGTCAGGCACATGGTGCCGGTCCAGCGGCCCTCGGTCAGCGGAGTCAGGTAGGCCTGCTTCTGCGCCTCGCTGCCGTGCTGCATGAGGGTGTTCATGGCGCCCAGCGACAGCCCCGGGTACATGGTGAAGGACCAGTTGGCGGTGGCCATCATCTCCGACTTGAGCAGGCCCAGGCTCATCGGCAGGCCCTGGCCGCCGTACTCCACCGGGTGAGACAGGCCCTGCCAGCCGCCGGCCACGTAGGCGGCATAGGCCTCCTTGAAGCCCTTGGGCGTGCGCACTTCGCCCTGGTCCCAGGTGCAGCCCTGTTCGTCGCCCTGCTGGTTGAGCGGGCTCAGCACTTCCTCGCTGAATTTGGCGCACTCGCCGAGGATGGCGTCGACCATGTCTGGGGTGGCGTCGGCACCGTTAACCAGCTGCTGGTAGTGAGCCGGGAAGTCCAGCACCTCGTTGAGCAGGAAGCGGGTGTCGCGCAGGGGGGCTTTGTAGGCGGGCATGCAGGTAACCTCGTGAAAACGGCAGAAGCGCCAAATGACGCGGCGATTTATACGGGGCTCCCCGGGTGCCGGCCTTGGCAGCGGCAACAGCCTGTTCTGTCAGTTGGGACAATCCCCGGCCGCACAGCGATTGCCTGAGCGGGTTGCTCGGGTTAGCGTGGCGCACTGTCTGTTCAAGGATGCCGATCATGAAAAAATCACTGCTGCTGGTGTTGCTGTCTTCCCTGTCGCTGCCGGTGTTTGCCGCCGATTGCCCGGCGTTGCTGCAGGGCGAGCTGCCCAAGCTGCGCTCCAAGGAGGTGATCAACCTCTGCGAACAGTACGCCGGCAAACCGCTGCTGGTGATCAACACCGCCAGCCACTGCGGTTTCACCAAGCAGTTCAAGGGGCTCGAAGCCCTGCACCAGAAGTACAAGGATCAGGGGCTTGAGGTGCTTGGGGTGCCGTCGGACGACTTCAAGCAGGAGGCCGATAACGCCGAGGAAACCGCGACCATCTGCTACGGCAACTACGGCGTGACCTTCGCCATGACCGCCACCCAGGTGGTGACCGGCGACAATGCCATCCCGCTGTTCCGCGAGCTGACCGCGCAGAGCAGTGCGCCGCGCTGGAACTTCTTCAAGTATGTGGTCGACCGCCAGGGCAAGGTGGTCGAGAGTTTTTCCAGCCTGACCGAACCGGATGACGAAGACCTGGCGGCGGCCATCGACAAGGCCATCGCGTCCAGGCCTTGAACAGCGCCAGCGACAGGCAGCACCTCCCTATAGCGGCGGACTTTGCCAGCGCGGAGGCCTTCGAGGCGGCGCTGCTGGCCCAGCAGCGCCGTGGCTACCGGCGCCTGCGTTTCGCCGAGCCGTTGGAGGCGGCTTACCAGGTCCATGCGGCGGCGGTGATGCGCCGGCGCCTGCCGCTGATCATCAGCGCCGGCGTATTGATGCAGAGTGCCTATGCGCTGCTCGACCTGTGGTTGATGCCGGCGGCGCTGGCCTGGGAGATGCTTGCCTTGCGCGGCGTGGCGTTGCTGGTCACGGTGCTCTGCTACTTCTACTGCCGGCGCCCCGAGGCGCCGCCGTCGCGTGCGCTGGCCTGCTATGGGCTGGCCTATGCCGTGAATGGCTTGTGCGTTGCGCTGCTGATCCTGCCGGGGGCGCGGCATGGCGTGGACATGCCCTATGAAGGGCTGTTTCTCCTGTTGCTGTTTGGCTATGGCGTGCTCGGTTTGTCGCTGCGCGTGGCCAGTGCTGCCAGCTGGCTGTTCAGCGCCGTGCTGGTGGCGCTGGGCTACTGGCTACGCCAGCCGTTCGGCGAGCTGCTCAACCAGTTGCTGTTCCTCGGCTGCGCCAACCTGATCGGTGGCGTCGGCAGCTATATCCAGGAGCATGGCCAGCGCAGCGCCTGGCTCAATGCCCGCCTGCTCGAGCAGGCGCGGCAACGGGCCGAAGCGCAGACCCTGAGCCGTGGTCGCCTGCTGGCGGCGGTCAGCCATGACCTGCGTCAGCCGCTGCATGCCATGGCGCTGTATGCCGAGCAACTCGGCGAAGGCCGGGTTGTCGAGCCTTCGCGGGTTCGGGATATCGGCCAGCGCCTGGCCCTGTCGGTCGGCCAGCTGGGCGGCATGTTGCAGACCCTGCTCGATTACAGCCGTCTCAGCGTGCCCGGTGGGCTCAGCGTGCGCCGTAGCCACTTCGATCTGACGCCCCTGCTGCAACGCCTGCTGGACGAGGCGGCCGCTCAGGCCAAGCGTCAGGATTGCCGGCTGGAGCTGCAGGCGTCGGCCTGTTGGGTCTACAGCGATGCCTTGCTGGTCGAGCGCATCGTGCGCAACCTGCTGAGCAATGCCCTGCAGCATGCGGGGGCGCGGCATGTCCGTCTGCAGTGTCGGCAGCAGGGCGAGTGGTGCTGGCTGAGTGTCAGCGATGACGGCCGGGGTCTCAGTGAAGATGAGCAGCAGCGGGTGTTCGAGGAGTTCCAGCAGCTGCACAACCCGGGGCGCCAGAGTGAGCAGGGCCTGGGGCTGGGCCTGGCCATCGTGCGGCAGCTGAGTCGCCTGCTGGAGATGCCGTTGAGCCTGCAGGCCAGTCCCGGGCAGGGCTGTACCTTCAGTCTGCAGCTACCGCCGGGCGAGGCGCAGGTGCCGCTTGCGGCCGAGGAGCTGGCGGTCGACGCGGGACGGGTGCTGCTGGTCGAGGATGACGCCGCCAGCCGTCAGGCGCTTCGCGAGCTGCTGCAGGGCTGGGGCTGGCAGGTGAGCGAGGCCGAGGGCCCGCAGCAGGCGCAGGAACAGGTGCGGCTGATGTGCCCGGATGTGCTGCTCAGCGATTATCGCCTGGCGGCCGAGATCGACGGTCTGCGTTTGCTGGAGCAACTGCGCGAGCAGGCCGGCAGCATGTTGCCGGCGATTCTGCTGACGGCCGACCTGGGGCCGGAGCTGGCCGAGCGTTGCGCCCGCCAGCATGTGCGTCTGCTCGGCAAGCCGCTGTTGCCGCTGCGCCTGCGGCAGGCGCTCACAGCCAGCCGCGCTGTCGCGCGACCGTGACACAGGCGGTTCGCGTGTGCACCTGGAGCGTCTGAAACAGACTGCGCAGATGCGTCTTGACGGTTTCCTCGGAGAGCTTCAGGCGGCGTCCGATGGCCTTGTTCGGCAGGCCTTCGGCGAGCAGCAGGAGGATTTCCTGTTGCCGTGGTGTCAGGGTCGTGACCGGCTCACTGGCCGGCAGTGGCAGGTTCTCGCCCAGCAGCAGGCGACCGACGGCTTCGCGCAACTGGGCACCGCTGGCACTTTTCGAGATGAAACCGAGGGCGCCGGCCTGCCGAGCGGCGTGCGCATCCTGAGCCGATTCGCTGGCGCTGAGAATGGCGACCGGCGTGCTCCGCCCCTCGCGTTGCCAGCGTTGCAGCACGCTCAAACCGGACTCGTCGGGCAGTTTCAGGTCGAGCAGCACCAGGTCGTAGTCGTGGCTGGCCAGGCACTGTTCGGCGGCCTGCACCGAGGCGGCGCTGTCCACGCGCAGGTCCCTGGCCAGTGGCGCCAGGGCCAGGCTCAGGCCATCGAGGAAAATCAGGTGATCATCGACCAGCAGCAGTGACACACCGTCAGGCACGGTTGTCGGGACCAGGTTCATGCACGGCAACCTTGTAGGCGTTTTTGTTCGAATGGTTGTGCCGGCAGTGTACTGCCCGCGCGAGTTCCTGGCATCACCGGAACGGGGGAATGCTTTTAGGCGAGAGCGGTCTCAGGCAGCAGTGGCATGCAGGGCCAGGCGGCTGGCGTGCAGATAGAAGCTGCGCAGGCGACCGCGCGGGGCCAGGCACTGGCGCCACAGCCTGGCCAGGCTGGGCAGGTCGGCGTTGGCCGGCGGTACGCCGACCTGGGCGATCACGCTCATCCAGGCGATGGCGCAGGCGTAGCGCAGGTTGACGCACAGCTCCAGTTCGGGATCGGCGAGGAAGGCGTGCTGGCTGGCCAGGCCGCGGACCCGGCTGGCGAGGTCGGCATCGCGGGCGAGAAAGTCGTCCCACAGCTGGCGGTGCTGTTCGCGGCTGCAGCCCCAGGGCCCCAGTTGCTGGCCGTCGGCGAGGCTGCCGGCATGGCTGCCGCGACACTGCGCGGCAACCAGCAGCAGGGTTTCGCTGGCGGGGTTCAAGGCATCGAGTTGCTGCAGGGTTGGGCGGATCACATGCTGGCACAGCTCACTGGCACTGATTCCCATAACGACCTCGAAACAAGGTGACCGGCGGGGTCGGGGCGTGTGGCAGCTTCTTGTGATTATGCTGGGACCCCGCCGGAAGCCCTTTATGGGCTCAAGTTGAAGTCTAGTTTGAGAATTGTGCTGTAAAGGGCTGTTTTTAAATTGTTTTTGGATTTTGGTTATTGGCGATATAACGACGAGCGATTAAAAAGTGACCAGATTGAGCGCCCGTGGCGGGCGCCCCCAGCGGCTCAGCTTTCCTGAGCGTCACTGTCTTCATCTTCTTCGTCGAGTTCTTCCAGGGCCGTGGCGGCGCCTTCGTGGTCCTGCTCGGCGGCCTTGCTGTACCACTGGCGGGCCTGCTTGAGGTCGCTGGCCAGGCCCTTGCCGACCCGGTAGAAATTGCCCAGCTCGAACTGGGCATCGGCATCGCCCTGGGCAGCCGACTTGCGGTACCAGTACAGGGCCTGGCTGTAGTCCTGCTCGACACCGCTGCCTTCCTCGTAGCACACCGCGAGGTTGTACTGGGCATCGCTGTCGCCCTGCTTGGCGGCCTGCTGATACCAGTAGGCCGCCTGGCCGAGGTCGACATCCAGGCCCAGGCCGCGTTCGTAGCCCACGGCGAGGTTGTACTGGGCGCAGGCATGACCCTGTTCGGCAGCCTTGGCGTACCACTCGGCGGCCTTGGCGGCATCCTGCTCGAAGCCATCATTGCCTTCGTCGTAGCTCAGACCGAGGTTGTACTGCGCCGAGACGTGGCCATCTTCGGCCGCTTCGACCATTTCCTGGCCTTCCAGGCTGGAGTAGGCGTCCTGCAGGTCGCAGGGGTTGGCTTCGAACTCGGCGGCGGCCAGGTTCAGGCTGGTGCCCAGCAGCAGGGCGAACAGGGCAGGGAACGCGTGACGCATGGTTAACACTCCTTGTTGAACAGTCGCTTGAGTCTGCGCAGTCGGGCCTGCGTGAGCAAGCCCGGCTCGCGCGGTCAGTCGCCGCAGGCCAGCGGACGCTGCGGGTCGGTGATCCATTCGCTCCAGGAGCCGGCATACAGCGGCAGCAGCGGGTAACCGGCCAGGCACAGGGCGAAAAGATTGTGGCAGGCGGTCACGCCCGAGCCGCAATAGGCCACCAGTTGCTCGGCGGGCCGCTGGCCGAGCAGCGCACTGAAGCGCTCGCGCAGCTGCTCCGGGCTCTTGAAGCGGCCATTGTCGTCCAGATTGTCGGTGAACACCGCGCACTGCGCGCCGGGGATATGCCCGGCCACCGGGTCGATGGGTTCCATCTCGCCGCGAAAGCGTGGCAGGGCGCGGGCATCGAGCAGGGTCAGCTGCGGTGTGCCTAGGCGCTGCTGCAGGGTGTCGGCGCTGACCAGCAGGCTGGCATCCGCAGTGCCCTGCAGATCGCCTGGGCTGACCGATGGCGTGGCGCTGTCCAGCGGCAGGTTGGCGGCGCGCCAGGCATTCAGGCCGCCATCGAGCAGGAATACCCCCTCGCGCTTGCCCAGCCAGGCCAGCAGCCACCACGCGCGCGCGGCAAAAGCACCCGGGCCGTCGTCGTACAGCACGATCTCGCTGTGCTGGCTGATGCCCAACGCGCGCAGACGCTCCAGCAACTGCTGCGGATCGGGCAGCGGGTGGCGTCCGGTGATGCCGCGCTGCACCGGCGCAGACAGGTCGCGTTCCAGATCGATGAAACGGGCACCGGGAATATGCCCTTCGGCGTAGACGCGGGCGCCGTAGGCGGGGTCTTCCAGGGCGAAGCGGCAGTCGATGGCGATCGGTTCGGCAGTCGCCAGACGGGTGGCCAGTTCGGCCGGGCTGAGCAGTTGGGCGAGGGGCATGGCGGGTTCCTGTGTCCGGTCAGGGGCTGCTGCATCTTACCTGCGCGCGCGCGATTTTGATGTGCGTTGGGCCGCGCCTGCAGTCGGCAACCCTGAGCTTGAGGCCTTATCATGCCGGCTTGGATAAGGAGAAAACGTGATGTCCGGCAAACCCGAGGTGGTGATCACCTACTGCACCCAGTGTCAGTGGCTGCTGCGTGCGGCCTGGCTGGCCCAGGAGCTGCTGAGTACCTTCAGCGACGAACTCGCCCGGGTGGCGCTGGAGCCGGCGACCGGCGGGACGTTCCGTATCACCTGCGATGGCGTGCAGCTGTGGGAGCGCAAGGCCGATGGCGGCTTTCCCGAGGCCAAGGTGCTCAAGCAGCGTCTGCGCGACCTGATCGACCCGGCGCGGGATCTCGGCCACAACGACCGCTGAACCTGACCTCAGCTCTGCTCGTCGGGGCGCGGCGCATGCCGTGACAGGCGCGCCGACAGTACGGTGGCGAGAAGGATCAGGGCCGCGCCGGCAAACATTCGTGGCCCGGGCTGTTCGGCAAACAGCCACCAGGCAAAGGCAATGCCGTAAACCGGCTCCAGGGCAAACACCACCGAGGCGCTGCGGGCATTGAGCACGCGCAGGCTGCTGACGAACAGGCTGTGTGCCAGGGCGGTACAGAGCAGGCCGAGCAGGGCAATCCACAACCAGGCGCCGGCACTGATCGTCAGCAGCGCCTGGGCGCTCGGCGGCAGGCAGCAGGCGAGGATCGCCAGGTTCTGCCAGAGCGCCGCCTGGGCCGGCTTCACCCCGCGGGTGGTGGCGCGGTTGCTGACCGAGACCAGGGCGAACAGCAGGCCGGAGAGTACCGCCCAGGCCAGTCCCTGGGTGGCATCGCTGCCGAGGTCGAAGTCGGGCGTGACCAGCACCAGCCCGACACTGACCAGAGCCACCACGCCCCATTCGCTCGGGCGCACCCGTTCGCGGAACAGCAGGCCCTCCAGCAGCACGGTGAAGGCCGGAAAGCTGGCAAAGCCGAGGGTGGCTACGGCGACGCCGGAGACTTTCACGGCGATAAAGAAGCTCCACCAGTGCCCGCCCAGCAGCAGTCCGGTGCCGGCCAGGGCCAGGCGCTGGCGGTTGGTCAGCGCCGCAGCCGCTTCACCAAAGCGACTCAGTGGCCACAGGGCCAGCACGGCAAACAGCGCACGCCCGGCGACGATCACCAGGGGCGCGGCCACGGCCAGCTTGGCGAAGATGCCGGACAGGCCGAACAGCAGGGCGCCCAGATGCAGGGCGAACAGGGCGTGACGACGTTGCATGGGGTTTCCAGACCAACAGAACAAGAAGGGGGCAGGCCCCAGGCGTTTAGGGGTATCGACGCACTACGGGCTTCATGTGGCACAGCCGGAGTGCTGACAAGGCGGCCATCTGCTGTTTCCGAGGGGCGGCCGTTTCCTTTTCAAGTGGTCATGTAGCGGTCGCGTCGCTGTCATCGACTGGTCATCTGTGCCGTCCAGGCTGGGCAAAACAGCCGGAGAGCGCGTATGAGCAGCGAGCAACGCATCGAAACGCCCGTCAGGACCACCCCGCGCAAGCAGCGCGTCCGTACCCTGTGGATTTCCGACGTGCACCTGGGTACGCGCGATTGTCAGGCCGAGCGCCTGGCGACCTTTCTCAAACAGTACCACGCCGATCGCATCTACCTGGTCGGCGACATCATCGATGGCTGGAAGCTCAGAGGCGGCATCTACTGGCCGCAGGCGCACACCAACGTGATCCGCCGCCTGCTGACGCTGAGCAAGCGCGGCTGCGAGGTGATCTACGTCACCGGCAACCACGACGAGTTCCTGCGCCGCTACTCGAAGCTGATTCTCGGCAATATCCAGCTGGTCGACGAGGCCGTGCACCGCACCGCCGATGGCCGCCAGCTGCTGGTGATCCATGGCGACCAGTTCGATGTGATCACCCGCTACCACCGCTGGCTGGCTTTCCTGGGCGACTCGGCCTACGAGTTCACCCTGACCCTCAACCGCTGGCTCAATCACTGGCGTGAGCGTTATGGCTACGGCTACTGGTCGCTGTCGGCCTACCTCAAGCACAAGGTCAAGAGTGCGGTGAACTTTATCAGCGACTTCGAGGAAGCCATCGCCCATGAGTGCAGCCGGCGCGGCCTGGATGGCGTGGTCTGCGGGCATATCCACCATGCCGAGATCCGCCGGGTCGGCGCGGTGGAATACCTCAATTGCGGTGACTGGGTGGAGTCCTGCAGTGCGCTGATCGAGCACTGGGACGGGCAGATCGAGCTGTATCGTCTGGCCGACGCGCAGGCCCGGCAGACGACGCCGCTGGTGGAGGTGCTGCCATGAGGCTGCTGATCGTCAGCGATGCCTGGCTGCCCCAGGTCAATGGTGTGGTCACCTGCATCCAGGCGCTGGTGCGCGAGCTGCATGCACTGGGGCATCAGGTGAAGGTGCTCGGCCCGCAGGATTTTCGGCATGTGCCGTGCCCGAGCTATGGCGAGATCGCCCTGGCCTGGGACCTGTGGCGGGTGGCGCCGATGCTGCGCGAGTTCCGCCCGGATGCCGTGCACATCGCCACCGAGGGGCCGCTGGGCTGGGCGGCGCGCCACTATCTCAAGCGCCGTGGCCTGGCCTTCTCCTCGGCCATCCACACGCGCTTTCCGGAATACGTGACCACCCGCTGGCCCTGGCTGCCGCTGGACTGGGGCTATGCCTACCTGCGCCGCTTCCATGCCGCCAGCCAGGCGGTGATGGTGAGCACGCCCAGCCTGCGCGACGAACTGGCCAGCCAGGGCATTGGCCGCCTGGCACTGTGGCACAAGGGCGTGGATAACCAGCTGTTCCGCGCCGGCCCGTCGCAGGCGGCAGGCAAGCCGGTGTTTCTCTATGTGGGGCGTCTGGCGGCGGAGAAGAATCTGCCGGCCTTTCTCGATCTGCAACTGCCGGGCGAAAAGTGGGTGGTCGGCGATGGCCCGCAGCGGGAGAGCCTGCAGCAGGCCTATCCGCAGGCGCGCTTTCTTGGCTACCAGCGTGGCGCCGAGCTGGCACGCTGCTATGCGGCGGCCAGCGTGCTGGTGTTCCCGTCGCGCACCGATACCCTTGGCCTGGTGATGCTCGAAGCGTTGGCCTGTGGCACGCCGGTGGCGGCGTTCCCGGTGCGTGGTCCGGTGGATGTGCTGCAGCAGGGCGTTACTGGCTGGATGA
>CALMID010000288.1 GCA_937863915.1 uncultured Pseudomonas sp. | reverse complement strand
TTACTCTAAAAAACGCTAAGCTGGCGCCGCGACTCTCCCCATAACGACACTACAAGGAGCTTCACATGACGCTGACGGCAACTGCCTGCGCCCTGCTCGGTCTGGTGGCCTGGGCCCTGGTTCTGGTCTTTCTGCTGGTCAACCAGCGCGGCCTGATGGTTCTGACCGGCAAGATGAAGGTCAACGCCTTCGCCCCGGATGGCAGCAACACCCCGAGCGACTTTGGCCAGCGCCTGGTACGCGTGCACGCCAACTGTCTGGAAAACCTGCCGCTGCAGGCCGCCGTGCTGCTCTACGCCATCGCCGCCGGGCAAACCGCACTGACAGACCCACTGGCCGGCCTGCTGCTCGGCGCCCGCCTGTTCCAGTCGGTCATGCACCTGATCAGCACCGGCCCGCTGTTCGTCTGGCTGCGCTTTGCCGGCTTCTTCATCCAGCTGGGCATCCTGGGCTACTGGCTGCTGCTGCTCGGCGGCCTGATCTGACCTCCGGTTTAAAAACACACGCGCACAAAAAAGGAGGCCCCCAGGCCTCCTTTTTTGTGTCCCTCCCAGGTGCTTGTGACACCCTTGCCTATCGCCCGTCTGGTTGGACAGTGCGGACCCGGTGGCCAGCGCGACCCGGTGGGGTCGGCGGCGCCGCAGCAACTGATTGGCCGCTGCGGTTGGACTGTGTTGTCCGGGCCTTGAATCTGGAACAAAGGTTACCCAGGCATGGGCGGAGAATGCTTGCGAATATTGCCAAATAGAATGCTGCTTGCGCAATAAATCACCAAGAACAAGAATGATCAGGCAATCCAGCATAAAAACAGGCCAATGATGAACAAACTCGACCGCTACGACCTGCGCATTCTTGCCGAACTGCAGCGCGACGCGCGCATCTCCAACCAGGAGCTGGCCGAACGCATCGGTCTGTCCGCCTCGCCCTGCTCACGGCGGGTCAAGCAGCTGGAAGACGACGGCTACATCGACCGTCAGGTGGCCCTGCTCGATCGCAAACTGCTCGGCCTGACCCTCACCGCCTACGTGCAGATCGGCATGGACCGGCACACCCCCGAGCGCTTCGAGAACTTCGAGGCCGCCATTCGCCAGTGGCCGGAAGTGCAGGAGTGCTGCCTGGTCACCGGCATGGATGCCGACTACCAGCTCAAGGTGGTGGTGCCGGACATGGATCACTACCAGAAATTCCTCCTCGGCCGCCTGACCCGCGTCGAGGGGGTGACCAGCGTGCGCTCCAGCTTCGTGCTCAACCAGGTACTGGCCAGCACCGAGCTGCCGCTGGAGCACCTGCGCAGCTGAGCGGCATCCGACAGAGCGACACTCTGTCGTCTGTCGAAGGCCCGCGCCTGCCCGTATAATCGCCGGCCGTTACGAATCCCCCGGCGAGGTCGACGTGGAAACCGAACAGTTCGAAGCCCTGATGATGTACACCCTGGTGGGCGGCCTGATGCTGTTCATGGCCTTCATCATCTGGGACCTGGCGAAGAAGTCCAAGGCCGGCCGCCTCGGCACCGCCATCCTGTTCCTCGGCCTGGGGCTGTGCCTGTTCGCCTTCGCCGCCAAGCCGATCATCGGCTACTTCATCGAAATGGCCCGGCATATCCAGACCTGAGTTCGGGCCTACTCGAACAGCGCATCCAGCGCCTGCTCCAGGCGCGTCACCGCAATCACCTGCAAACCGGCCGGGGCCTC
>CALMID010000287.1 GCA_937863915.1 uncultured Pseudomonas sp. | reverse complement strand
GCAGGGCAGCGGCGCCGACCTGCTGGTCGACCCGAAAGTGCGCGACGCCTACCTAGGCGGCTGACGCCCCACCTCCTTGCCGCTCCTGCGGCAAGGAGGCTTTCTCCGAATATCAGGCCAGCAGAACCACTGCAGCCACAATCACAGCCAACACCACAGAACCCGCCACCAGCAGCAAACGTCCATTACCGCTTGCAGGCGCCTGGGCAGACGCCTGCGGAGCAGCAGCCTGTGCCCGCGCCGGATTGAGCGCGGCCGCCTGACTGACTTGCGGCTTGGCCGCCGGCTTGGGCAACTTGACCGCCTGCATGAATACCGTGGCATCCTCATCAGCCTCGGGCTGTTCGATCTCGACCTTGGGCCCGATCACCAGCAGACCGACCGACCCCATGCGCACCTCATCGCCCGGGCGCAGCGGGCCGGCAGCCAGCTTCTCCTGGTTGACGAACACGCCGTTGGCCGATCCCAGGTCCTTGAAATACAGCACGTCATCCTGCAGATAGAACTCGCAGTGGCGGCGCGACAGTTCCTGGTCGCTGGCAAAACACAGTTCGCATTGCGCGGAGCGGCCGAAGGTCTGCGACGAGCTGATCGGGTATTTGTGGCCCTGATGCTCGCCCTTGATGACCTGCAGGAACCAGCGGGCGCTCAGGCCATCCTGACGCACACTGCTCTTGGCCGGATCACTCAGTTCCATCTCGACAGCGCCCAGACGCAGCACATCGCCAGAGCGCAGCTGATAGCGACTGCCGATGCGTTCGTCATTGACGAAGGTGCCAGTCTGGCTGCCGCAGTCGCTGAGGTAGTAGTGGCCCTGCTCCTGGCGGATTTCGGCATGGAACGCACTGACGCCGGCATCGTCCATGACCAGCTGGTTACGCCCATCCTGGCCGATGGTGAAGCGCTCTTCGGTGAGCCAGAGCGGCGCCTGGCGACTGTCTTTAAAATGCAGCTTGAGCATTTTTGCTGTTAACCCTGTTGCTGATGGCGACCCGCTCGGCGCAGGCCGCGCTTATTGGCCAAAAAGATTGTTCCAGACCCGTTTCAGGGTATTCGGCTCTTCCTTGCTCGCCTCAGGCTCGGCCTTGCTCTGCTGAGCCTGCTCCTGCTGGCGCTGGGTCCGTGCCGCACGCGCCGACGCCTGCAGACGCTGGTGCTCGCGTTGCATCTGCAGCAGCTCGGCATGCTCCGGCTGCACCTCCAGACCACGCTCGATCATGCTCAGCGCCAGCGGGAAGTTGAAACGCGCATAGGCGTCCTTGGCCAGATCACGATACAGCTCGGCAACCCGCAGCAGTCCCGCCAATGCCGCGGCATTATCCGCCTGCAGAGCAAGAATCTGCCGGTAGTAGAACACCGCACTGTCATCTTCCGGGGTCAGCAGGCGCTTGTCGGCAATGCTCTGCTCGGCGCGCGACAGGTAGCCGGCGATGCGCGCCTCCAGCAGCCGCTGAAGGCCGCTCAGTGCACCGGCGGCTGTGGCATCCAGCGCCAACGCCTGACGGTAGTAGTAGTCGGCGTTGTCATCGACGGGCTCGAGCAGCTTTCCTTCACTCAGCCGCTGGTCGCCCAGCACGACCAAGGAGGCGACACGCGCCTGCAGGACGCGCTGAAGACCCTCCAGCGCCGCCCGGTTGTCATCATCGATCAGCAGCACCTGCTGGAAATAATGATCGGCGCTGTCCTGCTCCGGCGCTACCAGCTGACCTTCGGCCAGGCGCTGCTCGGCCTGTGCCAACAGGGCATTGATCTGGCTCTGCTGCTGCCAGTACAGCCAGCCGGCCACGCCTGTGCCCACGGCGACCAGCAGTGTCAGCACCAGCAACAGCGGCATCATCGATCGCCGCGGGGAGGCTGACGGCGCGCCAGGACTGCTCGCAGCCTCCACAGGCGGGACACTGGCGGCCTTGCCTGCCACCTTGTGTGCCGGACGCACCTGGGTGGCATCGGGATCACCCAGATCGATACCCTCCAGCGCCTTGAGCAAGGCCCGGCAATCGGCAAAACGCTTGTTCGGGTCCTTGGCCAGCATGCGATTGAGCACACCCTGGAATACGGCCAGGTACTCCGGCAGCGTCGGCACGCCCATCTGCACGTGATTCATCACGGTCTGGGTGAAGTTGGCGCCCCGGTAGGGATTACTGCCGGTAAGCATCTCCAGAAAGATCACCCCCAGGCTGTAGATATCGCTGCGCGCATCCAGGCTCAGGCACTGGGTCTGCTCGGGGCTGCTGTAGGCCGGACTCCCCACCGCCACGCCAAAGTGGGTCAGTTCGCTGTCGATCTGGGTGTCCTTGGCGATACCAAAATCGGTGATGACCGCCGTGCCATCACTGCGAAACAGGATGTTGGCCGGTTTGATATCACGGTGAATCAGCCGCTTCTCGTGCACCACGGACAGGCCTGTGGCGATCTGCT
>CALMID010000286.1 GCA_937863915.1 uncultured Pseudomonas sp. | reverse complement strand
CAACGAAACTCAGGCGGCCGTTGCTGATCAGGTCGATCACCGCGATGTCTTCCGCCAGCCGCACCGGATCGTACAGCGTCACCAGCAGGGCCGTGATGCTGATGCGCACGCGCTCCGTGCGCGCGGCCACCGCAGCGGCCATCGTCAGCGGCGACGGCAGCCAGCCGTTCTCGGCGCAGTGGTGCTCTTCCATGTTGACGATGTCGAAGCCGTGCTGGTCGACATAAGCGGCCATGTCGAGCGCGGCCTGGTAGCGTCTGGCCTCGTCGCGGGCGTCCGGCTGCAGGCCGGTCATGTTGAGTCGCAGGGCGGTAGTGAAGGCCATGCCGGGATTCCTGATGGTCAAGCGTGCCTGACAATCTACCAAAAGCCGGCAGGCTGGTCATGTCGGCAATATAATGTACACTTAACTGTGTATTTAACAGGAGAGTGCCATGGAACACCTGCTGACCCACAAGGCCGTATCCCTCACCGAGCTGCGCGACCCGGCCAAGGTGCTGGAAAAAGCCGGCTCCAGCCCGGTGGCCGTACTCAACCGCAACAAGGTGGTGGGGTATTTCGTGCCGGCCGCAGCGGTCGAGGCGTTCGAGGTGCGCGAGGCGTCTGCCGAGGAAACCCTGCGGCATTTTGCGGCACAGAAAAGCCGGCTCGCGCCAGCGCTCGATTACCTGAAAGACAAATGAGGGGTGTGACATGGAGCTGTTACTGATCGGCCGGGATGCCGTGCTGGCCTTGCATGATGCGGTGCTGAACCCGAATGAAATCGCCGGGCTGGCTGGCGACAAGTCGCTGGATGCCGTGCTGGGGCGCGTCGAGACGCGTTTGCGGTTCGGTTTGATCAAGGACGTATTCGAGCTGGCTGCCACCTATGCCGTGATGTTGGTGGTGGGAAAGGCATTTCTGTGTGGCAATAAACGCACGGCTTACGCCACGATGAAAGTCTGTCTGGTGTTGAATGGCATGGATGCCAGCCTCGGAACATTCCGGGAAGTGGGTGACATCATAATCCAGGTTGCGCAGCGCAAGGTCGATGAAAAGGAACTCGCGCTGTGGTTGAGAAGGCGGGCGGGGTGAGCCAGGCGTGCTTTCTGGCGGGGAGATACTCAGGTTTCGCTCTGGTTCTGCGTTCTGGCCAGTGACTTGAGAAGTTCAAGGGCCAGTTTGCGATGGTGCATGTCCAATTGCTG
>CALMID010000285.1 GCA_937863915.1 uncultured Pseudomonas sp. | reverse complement strand
CCCAATCACCGCGACCCGGGTTAGCAGGCGCGCGTATTGGGTAGGTGGATAAGGCACCGTCCACCCTACCCCCGCCCGACCCCTGCCGCTAAAATCCGCGCCTCTGCCCCAGGTTCCTGCCCCATGCGCCTATCCCGCTTTTTTATCGACGCCCCGCTCTCTCTTGGCCAGCATGAGCTGCCGGAAGCCCAGGCGCACTACATCGGCCGGGTACTTCGACATGCGGTGGGCGACGCGGTGCAGCTGTTCGACGGCAGCGGCCAGGAATACCGGGGCGAGCTGATCGAAGTGGGCAAGAAGAGCGTCCGCGTGGAGCTCACCGAGCAGTTCAGCGGCCTCGACGAGTCGCCCTTGCGCGTCCACCTCGGCCAGGGTCTGTCGCGCGGCGAGCGCATGGACTGGGCCATCCAGAAAGCCACCGAACTGGGTGCCGCCGAGATCACCCCCATCGTCAGTGAACGCTGTGAGGTACGCCTGAAGGACGAGCGCGCCGACAAGCGCATGAGCCACTGGCGCCAGGTGGCGATCAGCGCCTGCGAGCAGTGCGGCCGTTCGGTGCTGCCGCGGATTCACCCGCCGCTGCTGCTGGCCGACTGGCTCAAGCAGGTCGAGGCCGAACTCAAGCTGGTCCTGCACCCGGTGGCCGCGCCGCTGCAGGGCCATGCCAAGCCCGGGACTCTGGCCTTTCTCATCGGCCCCGAGGGCGGTCTCAGCGAGATGGAACTGCAGCAGGCGACCGGCGCCGGCTTTCATCCCGCGCGCCTGGGCCCGCGAGTGTTACGCACGGAAACCGCACCGGTGGTAGCGCTGGCCGTGGCCCAGCAGCTGTGGGGCGATTTCTGAGCAACCCCAGCGGCTGAATGCGCCATCCTGAAGCTGCAGCGCCGTGATCAGGCGAGTCCAACCGCATGAAGATGCGGAATATCGACACTAAAAGTTGAACTCACGCCACCCCCGCTGTGGCGGCCTGCGTTTTGCAATAAATTCCCGCCCTGCCCAACCTATCCGGCGGCAACTGGCATCCTGCCGAGACGCGCATGGCGTCGCGGCCTCTCCCAATACGAAAGCCACCATGGCCCGCCACTCCACAAGAGGCCGTGCCTACAGGTGGTACAGGAGCACTCTGCATGATTGATCTGGTCAACACGCTTAATGGACTGGTGTGGAGCCCGGCACTGATTTATCTGTGCCTGGGCGTGGGTTTGTACTTCTCGTTGCGGGGCCGCTTCCTGCAGGTCCGCCACTTCAAGGAAATGATCAGGCTGATGTTTATTGGCCGATCCGATGAGCACGGCATCACCTCGTTTCAGGCCCTGACCATGACCCTGGCCGGCCGGGTCGGCACCGGCAACATCGCCGGCGTGGCCACCGCCATCACTTTCGGCGGCCCGGGCGCGGTGTTCTGGATGTGGATGGTGGCGTTCCTCGGCGCCAGCTCGGCCTTCGTCGAGTCCACCCTGGGCCAGGTCTACAAGGAAAAACTCGACGGTCAGTACCGTGGCGGTCCGGCGTTCTACATCGAACGCGGACTGGGCATGAAGTGGTACGCGCTGATCTTCGCCGTGGTCACCATCTTCGCCTGCGGCGTGCTGCTGCCGGGCGTACAGGCCAACTCGATTGCCGTCGGCGTGCAGAACGCCCTGGGCATCCACCCCAACACTACCGCGGGCGTGCTGGCCGTCATGCTGGGCCTGATCATCTTCGGCGGGGTCAAGCGCATCGCCACCTTTGCCGAGGTGGTGGTGCCGTTCATGGCGCTGGGCTACATCATCGTCGCCTGCGTCATCGTCGCCCTGAACATCAGTGAACTGCCTGGCGTGATGAGCCTGATCTTCAAGAGCGCCTTCGGCCTGGATGCCGGCTTCGGCGCCATCATGGGCCTGGCGATCATGTGGGGCGTCAAGCGTGGCGTGTACTCCAACGAAGCGGGCCAGGGTACCGGGCCGCACGCCTCCTCGGCTGCCGCCGTCAGCCACCCGGCCAAGCAGGGCCTGGTGCAGGCCTTCTCGGTGTACGTCGACACCCTGTTCGTCTGCTCGGCCACCGCCTTCATGCTGCTGATCACCGGCCAGTACAACGTCCAGGCCCCGGATGGCAGCGCGCTGTTCACCGGCATCGCCGGGGTCGCTGCAGGCCCGGGCTACGTGCAGACGGCGATGGAAAACATCATGCCGGGCTTTGGCTCGTACTTCGTCGCCATCGCCCTGTTCTTCTTCGCCTTCACCACCATCGTCGCCTACTACTACATCGCCGAGACCAACATCGCCTACATCAACCGGACAGTTAAGCGTCCCTGGCTGACCCTGGTGCTGAAGTTCGCGATCATCGCCGCCACGGTGTACGGCACGGTGAAGACCGCCGACCTGGCCTGGGGCCTGGGTGACCTGGGCGTCGGTCTGATGGCCTGGCTGAACATCATCGCCATTATCCTCATGCACAAGGTCGCCTACGTCTGCCTGAAGGATTACGAGGCGCAGCAGAAGGAAGGCAAGGACCCGGTATTCCACCCGGAAAAACTCGGCATCAAGAATGCCGATTACTGGAGTGGCAACCGCTCCGAGGAAAACCTCAAGGCTGAACTGAAGGAACTGGGCGAAACACCCAAGCCCTGACGCCAGTCAGACAAAAGCCCCGGCGCCCGCCAACCCGCAAGGGTTGCCCGGGCGACCGGGGCTTTGTTTTGGCTCGCGAAAATCAGATCAGGCCGGCATCCGCCAGTTTCTGCTCCAGCGCCACCAGATCGGGGATCTTCACGATCTGCTCATTGACCAGCGCGGCCCCCAGCTCCAGCGGCGCCAGAGGCGCACTGGCCGGCGCCAGGTTGGCGTCGACCTTGACCGAGTGCGGAATGCCCTGCACCAGCAGGGCGATGAACTTGACGTGCTCGCGCGCGCCCAAAGCATTGAGTACCGCTACCCGAGCGCCACTCGCCACCTTGGCCTCGCCATCGGAAGCGGCCTCGAACGACAGCAGCGGCAGGCGCAAATCGCGCCAGGCCACCTGGCCGAGGAACCAGCTGGGCATGCCCTCGCTGGTCTGCGGGGCACGGTAGGGAATCAGCTCGGCCACCGCCACGTTGGGCAGCAGCAAGGTACGGTCGGCCAACGGCACCAGCAGGCCGGTCAGGTGGCTGCTCTGCTGGACGCTCGGCTGATTGCTCGGCTGACTGCCCTGCTGAACGGGAACTTGGCTCATCGATCACTCCAGGATACGGCGATCGGCGGGCACGACAGGCCCGCCGGTAAATAGCTCAATTGACCTGTGCAGCCAGGTGGTTGACCAGGGCCTCGGCCAGCTCGCGCGGGTCACCGCTCAGCTCGCTGTAGCCGCCCTCGCGCAGGCTGTCGGGCATGCTCGGGCAGGCACAGGAGTCGGCCTTCTGCGTCCAGATCAGGCCACCCTGACGGCGCACATAGGCGGCCGCCGCGCTGCCATCGGAGCCCATGCCACTGAAGGCGATGACCCCGCACTGGGCACCGAACTGCTGTGCCAGATTGAGCATCATCTGGTCGATCGACGGGCTGTAGGGCTCCGGCCAGGCACAGTTGGCAACCTGCATCTGCCCGTCCTCGCTGAAGCGCAGCTCATGGCTGATCGGCACGACAATGACTTCGCCATTGCGCACGCTGTCGCCATCGCGCACCGGGTTGACGTGCCACTGGCTATGCCGGCCCACCGCCTGCGGCAGACTGGCTTCGAAACTGGCATCGATGTGCTGGGCGTAGACAAAGCCCACCGGCAGACCGCCCGGCAGCGCATCGAGGAAGGCCTTGACCGCCGCCGGACCACCCAGCGACGCCGCCAGCAACCACACCTGCTTGGCCGGCTCGCCAGCCACCAGCGGCGTGGCCGCCAGCTCCTGGGGCAGACCCAGACGGGTGGTGCGCTGTGCTTCGTTGAGCAGCGCCTCCAGGCTCGGCCCCACGGCCTGGGCGGGATCACCGACCAGGCGCTTGAGCTTGCCGAACAGGCGACGCTCCCAGCGCGGGTAGTTTTCCGAATGGCGCTCCGGGGCATGCCCCTCGCCAAACAGCACCGGGGCGCTGGCATGCTCCAGCAGACTGTCGACCAGCGGCGAGTCCTCGGACTGGGCCAGATCGACCAGCCACAGGTCGGTTTCGCAGCCGCTCAGGGTTTCCTGATCGAGCCGCGCCGGGTCGGAGTTGAGCACCACCTGATAGCCGTTCCCGGCCAAGGCCTGCTGCAGCACATGGCGTTGCAGCGAGGTATCGGCGATGACGGCAATGCGCGCAGCGGTTTTATCAGTCATGGGCTTTAACCAGATTCTGGATGGTTTCGAGCAACAGCGACTCCTGGTACGGCTTGCCGAGGTACTCGTTGACGCCGATGGCCAGGGCGCGCTCGCGGTGTTTGTCACCGGTACGCGAGGTAATCATGATGATCGGCAGGTGCTTCAGGCGCTCGTCGTGGCGCACCAGGGTGGCCACTTCGAAGCCGTCCATGCGCGGCATCTCGATGTCGAGCAGCATGATGTCCGGCTTGTGTTCCTGCAGCTGGGCGATGGCATCCACCCCGTCCTTGGCCGTCACCACGTTCATGCCGTTGCGTTCCAGCAGGCGCGTGGTGACCTTGCGCACGGTGACCGAGTCGTCGACCACCATGACCAATGTAGGCCGGTCGCGCTCGACCTCCGCCTCGGTCGGGCCAACGCGCAGGACACGCGGCGCCTGGGCCAGGGCGTGAGCGTGGAGCACACGGATGGTCGCCAGCAGGTCGAGAATCACCACCACGCGACCGTCACCGAGGATGGTCGCGCCGGAGATGCCATGCACAGCGGCGAACTGCGCGCCGAGGCTCTTCACCACGATTTCGCGGGAACCCGCCAGGCTGTCCACCTGCACCGCCACGGCGTGTTCCGCCGAACGCACCAGAATCACCGGCAGCGGCAGGCTCTGGCCGACCAGCTTGGGCTGCTGACCGTTGTCCAGCAGCTCGCCGAGGTATTTCAGTTCGTAGGCCTGCCCGGCGTATTCGAAGCGCGGCGCATCGGCCTGGCCGTCCTCGCGCTTGTACAGCTCCTCCAGCTCGTACGGCGAAACGCGCACGATACCTTCGATGGTGTTGAGCGGGATGGCGTAGAGGTCTTCACCCGAGTACACCATCAGCGCGCGGTTGACCG
>CALMID010000284.1 GCA_937863915.1 uncultured Pseudomonas sp. | reverse complement strand
TCGATGAGGGCATCGCCATCCTGCGCTTCGGCGGTGGTTGCCAGGGCTGTGGCCAAGCCGACTACACGCTCAAGGAAGGCATCGAGAAAACCCTGCTGGAGCGTATTCCGGAACTCAAGGGGGTGCGCGACGTGACCGACCACAGCAACAAGGAAAACGCTTACTACTAAGGTGTTCTCCAATAAAAAAGGCGACCCAAAGGTCGCCTTTTTTGTGTCCTGCTGA
Organism: uncultured Pseudomonas sp.; assembly: GCA_937863915.1. Lineage (GTDB taxonomy): Bacteria > Pseudomonadota > Gammaproteobacteria > Pseudomonadales > Pseudomonadaceae > Aquipseudomonas. The sequence continues at coordinate 4,095 of CALMID010000284.1, read as the reverse complement.
CGGCTCAGTCAGGCCGGCATGCTCCAGGGTTCCAGATGGTAGCCCTGCTCGGCCAGATCCTGGCGTGACTGCTGCAAGGCCTTGGCCAGGCTCTGCGGATTTCGGTAGTTCTGACTGGCCAGTCGGGTGCGACCGAGCACTCGTCCGAAGGTGCGGGCAATGACGCTGAGGCTCAGCTCGCCATAGCCGTCCTGAGCGGCCCAGGCCACGCACTGGAAAGGCTGGAAGGCATTACCCGCAATCAGCAGCGCTTCGTTGATGCGCAATTCGTTATTCATGATCAAGCTCCATGGCAAATCCGTGGAATCGCTACAGCCGTTCGCAAGCGATTCGTTAAGCAATGGATGTCATGAGCTGGGGCTGAGGTCACAGCCAGTCGTCATTTCGAACGTGATTGGCGACTGAATATAAAAAAGCCCTGCGGAGCAGGGCTTTTCGTTACCGGAGTATCACACCGCGAGAACGGCGAGCTTGACCAGCTCCAGCAGCGGCTGCGGGTACACGCCGAAGAAGAACGCCAGCACGGCAATCGCGAGCAGCATGATGCCGCCGGCGCGTACATTCCAGTTCATCGGCGCATCGTAGCGACGCAGGTTCGGCTCCACCAGGAACAGGGTGACCATGACCCGCAGGTAGTAGAACACTGCGATACCACTGCCGATCACCATCACTCCGAGCAGCCACCACAGTTGCGATTGCACGCCGGTCGCGATGATGAAGAACTTACCGATGAAGCCTGCCGTCAGCGGAATACCCGCCAGCGACAGCATCATCAGGGTCAGTACGGCGGTCAGGTACGGACGGCGCCAGAACAGGCCGCGATACTCGTACAGGGCGTCGCAGTCGCGGCCCTTGAACGGCGTGGACATCAGCGCGATCACGCCAAAGGCACCCAGGCTGGTAATCACGTAGGTCACCAGGTAGAGGGCGATGGCTTCCTGGGCCAGGCCCTTGCCAGCGATCAGGGCGATGGTGATGTAACCGAAATGGGCGATCGACGAGTAACCCAGCAGGCGCTTGAGGTTACTCTGGGTCAGGGCCAGCAGGTTGCCGATCAGGATCGAGCCGATGGCGAACAGGGCCAGCAGGTTTTCCAGCCAGCCACCGGCCATCGCCGGGGACTGCAGGTACAGGCGCAGCAGTACGGCAAACACCGCGACCTTACTGGCACTGGCGAGGAAGGCCGCCACCGGTACCGGAGCCCCTTCATAGACGTCCGGTGTCCACAGGTGGAAGGGCACCATGGACAGTTTGAAGGCCAGACCGACCAGCATCATGCCGATACCCAGCTGCGCCAGTGGTGAGGCCAGACCGGTTGCCGCCACATGCGCACCGATACCCGCGAAGCTCAGGCTGCCGGCATCAGCATACAGCAGGGCCATGCCGAACAGCAGGAACGCTGAGCCGGCCGCCGAGAGCACCATGTACTTGATGCCGGCTTCCAGGGAACGCTTATTGAAGAAGGCGTAGGCGACCATCCCGTAGACAGGCACTGAGAGCATTTCCAGGCCAATGAAGAGCCCCGCCAGGTGCTGCGAGCAGACCAGCACCATGCCGCCCAGTGCGGCCAGCAGCATCAGCAGGTACATCTCTTCGCGGTTGCCCGGATAGCCCTCGCCACTGAAACGGCCGAGGTAGGCGTGGGTCAGGGTCAGGCAGCCAAGGGTCGCAAGCAGAATCAGGCCCATGTAGAAGCCGGCGAAATTATCCACCAGCAGCAGCGGAGTGACCGCCAGAGGAGCAACCTGCATCGACGGCACGAGTGCCGCCAGCGACAGCACCAGACCGATCCCGGAAAGGATGTAGCTCTGGCTGTGATTACGCCGCCAGGCGATGGCCAGCATCACCACGATGATGGTAGCCGACAGGACCAGCAGTGGCAGGATGGCTGTGAAGTGTTGAATCGTCAGATCCATAGCGTGACTTTCCATTAACAGCTACCGGGCCGAAACCAGTTGAGAAAGAGCAGTGCCCAGCCATTGCTGAACACCATGCATGCTGGCTGCCGTGGTATCGAGCACCGGCTGCGGGTAAACGCCCAGAATCACCAGCAGTACGGCCAGGCCGAGCACCATCAGCAGCTCGCGACTGTCCAGCGCCTGCAGCGGCTTGTCGGACTTGGCCGCACCGAAATGTGCGCGATGAATCATGATCAGCGAGTAGACCGATGCCAGTACCAGGCCGAAGGTAGCAATCACCACGATCACCGGCACGGCCTTGAACGAGCCCATCAGGATCAGGAACTCGCCGACAAAGTTGCCGGTACCCGGCAGGCCGAGCGAGGCCGATGCAAAGAACAGGCTGACGGCCGGCAGGTAGGGCATGCGCGCCCAGATGCCGCCCATCTGGCGCATGTCGCGGGTATGCAGGCGCTCGTATAGCTGCCCACAGAGGATGAACAGGCCAGCGGCGGAAAGGCCGTGGGCCAGCATCTGCACCACCACGCCCTGCAAGGCCATCTGGCTGCCGGAGTAGATGCCGATCAGCACGAAGCCCATGTGCGACACACTGGAGTAGGCCACCAGGCGCTTGATATCGGTCTGCGCGAAGGAGAGCAGGGCACCGTAGAAGATGCCGATCACGGCCAGGGTCATGGCCACCGGCGCAAACTGCGCGGAAGCCTCCGGGAACAGCGGGATGGCAAAGCGCAGCAGGCCGTAGGCGGCAGTTTTCAACAGGATACCGGCGAGGTCCACGGAGCCGGCGGTGGGCGCCTGAGCGTGAGCATCGGGCAGCCAAGAATGCACCGGCACGACCGGCAGCTTGACCGCGAAGGCGACGAAGAAACCGAGCATCAGCAGCCACTCGACGCCCGGAGCCAGTTCGGCCTTGAGCAGGTCGCTGTAGTTGAAGGTGATCACGCCGGTGTTGTCGTAGTTGACGAACACCAGGGCGAGGATCGCCACCAACATGATCAGACCGCTGGCCTGGGTAAAGATGAAGAACTTGGTCGCCGCGTAGATGCGCGTGCGCTTGCCATCATCCGAACTGTGTCCCCACAGCGCGATGAGGAAGTACATCGGCACCAGCATCATTTCCCAGAAGAAGAAGAACAGGAAAAGGTCCATGGCGAGGAACACGCCGACCACACCACCGAGAATCCACATCAGGTTGAGGTGGAAAAAGCCGACGTGGTTCTGGATTTCTTTCCACGAACACAGCACGGAGAGCACACCGAGCAGGCCGGTGAGCAGAATCATCAGCAGCGACAGGCCATCCAGGGCCAGGTGCAGGCTGATGCCGAAGGCAGGAATCCAGCTGGCCTGGTATTCCAGGGCCCATACCGGGTCAGCGCCCGGGGCCGGAGCCAGTTGGTAGTTGCCGGTGGTCCACAGCCACAGACCCAGCCCCAGTTCGAGGAGCATGGTCAACATGGCTACCCAGCGAGGCAGGGTGGCGCTGAAGCGCTCGCCTTGCCAGCAGAGCAGGCCGCCGATGAAGGGAATCAGGATTAGCCAGGGCAGAATCATGTCGGGCTCAATCTCTCAGTAAATTCATTAGGCCAGTACGATGATGCCAAGCACCACCACGGCACCCAGTGCCAGGGAGGCGGCATACCAGCGCAGGTATCCGGTTTCGGTGCTCGTCATGGCTTCGTGGCTGCTGCGCACGGTGGCCGGGATCAGGCCAATGGCATGATCCAGCGGATCGCGGCCCAGCAGGCGGCAGATCAGCAGGTAAGGCTTGACGAACAGCAGGGCATACAGCCAGTCGAAGCCCCAGGCCGCATACCACCAGGCGCCGAGGAAACGCCCGGGAGCGCTGGCAGCGATGGCCGTGACCAGACGACGCTTGCCGAGGAACAGCATGGCCGCCAGCAGGATACCGGCAATGGCGATGGCGCCCGAGGCAATCTCGAGGCTGTGCTGGGCTTCGCCACCGGCATGGCCGACGCTTTGCGGCAGCACACCGGCCAGCGGCGGGCTGATCAGGGCGCCAACAAAGGTCGAGAGCACGATCAGGGTCGACAGCGGCAGCCAGTAGGCCACGCCATGACCACCATGGGCCTCGGTCTTCTGCTCGCCATGGAAGGCAATGAAGATCAGGCGGAAGGTGTAGATCTCGGTGGTCGCCGTATCATTAAAAAAAAAATAG
>CALMID010000283.1 GCA_937863915.1 uncultured Pseudomonas sp. | reverse complement strand
CTGGAGAGCTGCTGACGGGCCACCGCCTGATTGACCTCGAAACGCACGCTGGGATCACTCAGCGGCAGCTGGCGATCTTCACGCTGGCGCACCTGGATGATCTCGAAGGCGCCGTCGATCAGCATCGGCTGCGAGAGGCTGCCGGCCTTCTGGATCAGCGCCGTCTTGCGCAGGAAGTCCAGACCCGGATCGTTATGGCGGATCAGGCCGAGATCACCGGGCAACGCCAGCTGCTTGTCTTCCGCCAGCGAGTAGCGGCGAACCGCCTCGGCAAACGGCAGGCCCTGCTGGATCTCGTTGTACACCCGGTCGGCACTGGCCTGATCGGCCAGCCGCAGGTGGGCCGCCTGGACGCTGCCGACGTTGCGGTACTGGGCCAGATTGGCCTGGTAATAGCGTTCGGCGTCGGCATCGCTGACCCGCGCGGCCAGCGCCTTGAGACTCGGGGTTTCATGGTGGAAGTCGTTGTACAGGCCGATCTGGTGCAGGTACTTGTGCCGCACCAGCTTGTCGCGCACCAGCCGGCGGATGCCGTCCTGCTCCGCCTGGCTGTAGCCCATCTGGCCGAGCTGGTACCAGAGGTAGTCGCGCTGGGCATACTCGCGCACCAGCTCGCCCATGAAGCGCAGATTGCCCTGCTGCAGCTCGACCTGCGCCTGCACGCTGCCCGCCTGGTACAGCTGCAACAGGTTCAGCCGTTGCCGTGGTTGGCCAGGAAACTGCCAGCCGATCAGCTCGACCGTCGCCGCCTCGGCCTGCTGCGCCTCGCTCAGCCACAGGCTGTTGAGCACCAGCCCCTGCGCCCTGGGCGCCAGCACCTGTTGCAGGCGCTGGGCACTGAGCGCCTTGGGCTCCTGCAGATAGGGGCGAATGTCATGGTCGAAGCGCCGGCCGTGCACCTGCTCGATCAGCTTGGCCGCTTCGCTCTCCACCAGGGCATCGAGGTCCTGACGGTTGGCCGGGGTCAGCTCCGTCTCGACCTCGCGGGCCAGCAGATGGTTTTCCACCAGACCCTTGCGCAGGCTGGCCGGGTCGGTATTGAACTTGATGAGGGTCAGCGCCTGCTGCAGCAAGGCGATGCTGCGGACCGGCAGCACCTCGCCATTGATGCGCAATTCCGGCGTGGCGCTGGCTGCCAGGCTACTGCCTGCCAGCCAGAGCACGCACAACGCGCTGCGCCAACTGCACCGCAGCGAAACGGCCACCTTACAGACCACCCTGGCCGTAGAAGTGGTTGGCGCCCTTGGTCAGCACGCTGACGGTCAGGGCAATCGACTGCGGAATCAGCTCTTTGGCCACCCGCAGGCGGGTGTCATAGCTGCTGTCATACAGCGGTTCGGGATGCTGGTAGGCCGCCTGTGCGGTCTGGGTCAGCAGATCGCGCACCGGCTTGCGCGCATCGTACTGGCTGACCAGGTTGGCCACGGCCACCGGGTTGTTCAGCTGTTCGCTGGCATAGTGATCGTCGACCCAGCCTTCCCAGCTGGAGTGGCCATTGGCCGAGGTGATCCAGGTGTGGTGCGGCTGCGCCACGTCGCCGGTGGCATGCAGGGCAAAGCCGATGGTCTGCAGCGAAGGCGCGGCCTTGAACTGGTCGAACCAGTACTTGGCCAGGTTGTCGATGGGCTGGAAGGCCGCCACCTGGAAGTCGTCGTAATGCTCGTCCCAGTTAGAACGGCTGCCCTGGCGGTAATGCGCCTCGGTGCTGTTGTAGTCCTCGGTCTTCAGGCCGCGGTTGTACAGGTAGACCATGGCGTACCAGTCGACATCGCTGATGCCGCCGTCGACCTTGTGGTAGCGGTAGTCGTAGCCCCCACGATCGTTGCCGTGGCTGTCGCCCTGGCGGCCCATGTTGATGAAGTGCCAGTAGGACGTGTAGTTGACCAGCGACGCCGCGGCATTCCATACCGGGGCGTATTCGTAACCAACCCACCAGCCGCCCAGGCGGGTGTCCTTGAAATCATCCACATCGTAGGCGGCCTGGCCGAGAATCTCCCCGGCTCTGGCCTCGGAGCCGGCCGCCCCAACATAAAACTGGTAGGCCCGGCGCATTTCGGCGCTGGCATTGGCCGAGTTCATGAAGGCGAGGGCATCCTTGACGATGTTCTTGTGCGTGGGTTGCGACCAGGCAGCAGCCTGACCGGCCGAAAAGGCCAGGCCTAGACCAGCCGCCAACAGCGACAGTTTTTTCATGGTGAGGCGCTCTTTTGTTGTTGGAGTGGCGCGGATTGCCAGCCTGCCGGACAGAAAAAGGACAGTCCGACGGCAGGCTGTACGCCGAGTAGAGCGCGCAGGAGTGGATTAAGCCCAGCCAACCAAATACTGGGCTAGACCAGAATCATGTTTCGCTGAGTAACAACCGCAGGTGACGCAGTACGGGGGCCGAGTCGGGACGCACCCCGCGCCACAGGAAGAAGGCTTCGGCGGCCTGCTCGACCAACATGCCCAGGCCATCGATCACCCGTGCGGCGCCCTGCTCGGTCGCCCAGCGGTTGAAGGCGGTGAGTTCCTTGCCGTACATCATGTCGTAACAGACCGTGTGCCCCGCCTGGATCAGGCTCGGGGCAATTGCCGGCAACTCGCCGGCGAGGCTGGCCGAGGTGCCGTTGATGATCAGGTCGACCGGCTCATCCAGCCAGTCGAAGCCCGAAGCCAGCACAGGACCCAGGTCGGCAAACTCCCGGGCCAGCTGCTCGGCCTTGGCCACCGTGCGGTTGGCAATCACCAAAGCCGCCGGGCGCTGTGCCAGCAGCGGTTCGAGCACGCCGCGCACAGCCCCGCCGGCGCCCAGCAAGAGGATGCGCTGGCCCGCCAGGGTCACCCCGGCATTGACCGTGAGATCGCGCACCAGGCCGGCGCCATCGGTGTTGTCACCCAGCAGGCTGCCGTCGTCCAGCTTCTTCAGGGTGTTCACCGCCCCGGCACGGCGGGCGCGCTCGCTCAGGCTGTCGGCCAGGCGGAAGGCTTCTTCCTTGAACGGCACGGTGACATTGGCGCCGAGGCCTTCGGCAAAGAAGGCCCGGGCAAAGCCGGCAAAGTCATCCAGTGGTGCCAGCAGCGCCTCGTAGCTGAGCGCCTGGCCAGTCTGCTCGGCAAACAGACGGTGGATCAGCGGCGACTTGCTGTGGCCGATGGGATTGCCGAATACGCCGTAGCGATCCATCAGGCTTCCTCTTGCAGATTGGCGAGTTCGATCAGGTTGCGATCAGGGTCGCGGATATAGACGGACAGCAGCGGCCCGGTGGCGCCAGTGCGCGGCACCGGGCCTTCTTCGATGGCGACGTCACAGCGCTGCAGATGCGCCATCACTTCCACCAGCGGGGTACTGACGATCAGGCACAGGTCGGCGGAACCGGGCGTGGGGCGCAGGGCCTTGGGCTCGAACTCGGCGCCGAGGCGGTGCAGGTTGATCTTCTGCTGGCCAAAGGCGAGCGCCTTGCGGCCCTGGCCGAAGGTCACCACCTGCATCCCCAGCACGCGCTGGTAGAAGGTACAGCTGGCGTCGATGTCGGCCACGGTCAGCACCAGATGATCAAGGCGCTCGACACGCATGGCCTCAGGCCTCCAGCTGCAACCAGTCGCGGTCCTGCAGGAAGTACTCGGTCAGGCGCGCTTCTTCGCTGCCCGGCGCTGGCTTCCAGTCGTAACCCCAGCGCACGTGCGGCGGCAGCGACATGAGGATGGACTCTGTGCGCCCGCCCGACTGCAGGCCGAACAGGGTGCCGCGGTCAAACACCAGGTTGAACTCCACATAGCGACCCCGGCGATAGGCCTGGAACTCGCGCTGGGCTTCGGTGAACGGCGTGGCCTTGCGCTTCTGCACGATGGGCAGGTACGCGGTGATGTAGGCATCGCCGATGGCGCGCATGAAGGCGAAGCAGGTGTCGAAATCCCACTCGTTGAGATCGTCGAAGAACAGCCCGCCAATGCCACGCGGCTCGCCACGGTGCTTGAGGTGGAAGTAGCGGTCGCACCAGGCCTTGTACTTGGGATACACGTCGGCACCGAAAGGCTCACAGGCTTGCTGGGCGACGCGATGCCAGTGCACGCAGTCTTCCTCGTTGCCGTAGTAGGGCGTCAGGTCGAAACCGCCACCGAACCACCAGACCGGCGCCTCGCCTTCCTTCTCGGCAATGAAGAAACGCACGTTGGCGTGGGAAGTCGGCACCTGCGGGTTTTCCGGGTGAATCACCAGCGACACGCCGAGGGCCTGGAAGGTACGCCCGGCCAGTTCGGGACGGTGCGCGCTGGCCGAGGGCGGCAGGTTGTCGCCGAACACCTGGGAGAAGTTGACTCCGCCCTTCTCGATCACCGCACCGTTCTCGATCACCCGGGTGCGGCCACCACCGCCCGCCGGCCGCTGCCAGCTGTCTTCAAAGAAGCGGGCCTTGCCGTCTTCGGCTTCCAGGGCAGCGCAGATGCGGTCTTGCAGGTCGAGCAGGTAAGCCTTGACGGCGTCGATGGCAGCAGCGGTGTTCATCAGCAGGTCTCAATAGGCTGGAAGGCGGCGGGCATCAGCCCGGCCGGACGATATCGCCGGTAATCAGGTCACGAATGATACTGGGGTTGCGTCGCCCACCCAAAGCACCACCGCACACGGCATCGAGCTGGTCATGGAAGTACTGCTCGACGCGCAGACGCGAGCGCGCCGCAGGACGGCCGCCGGGATTGGCCGAGGTGGAAACCAGGGGGCCATAAAGCGAGCACAGCTCGCGCACCACCGGGTGGTCGGACACGCGCAGGGCAACGCTCTGGTGCTGACCGGTGACCCACTGGGGCAGGCGGCCCTGGTGCGGCACAAGCCAGGTGTGCGGGCCCGGCCAGGTGCTGCTCAGACGATCCTGCCAGCGCTGGGGCAAGTCATCGAGGAGGAAGTCGAACTGCTCAATATCCGCCGCCACCAGGATCAGCCCCTTGGCCACGGGCCGGTCCTTGAGTTCGAGCAAGCGCAATACCGCGGCCTCGTTCCACGGATCACAACCCAGCCCCCAGACCGCCTCGGTGGGGTAGGCAATCACACCACCGGCACGCAGCACGCGCGCCAGCTGCAAGGTTTTCCAATGACTCACAGGCATCTCCCGAAAAGAGGCGCCAGTGTAGCCTGCGCCAGTGCCGAAACGGGAACAGCCCCCTAGCGGCAGGCCAGCCAGAGATTGCCCTCCCGGGCGATCAGGCCATCCAGCTCCAGTTCGGTCAACTGCGCCAGCACCTCCGGCAGCGCCTGCCGACTGCTGAGCGCCAGACTTTCGCTGCTGGCCGGCGCGGCGCGCAACAATGCCAGCAGGGGATGATCCGTCGCGGGAGCAGCCTCTTCGATGCTGGCCTGCGGCATCTGCCAACCGCGCAGGCTCTCCAGGATATGCGCCACCGACTCCACCAGCTGCGCGCCCTCACGGATCAGCTGGTGACAGCCATGCGCCCCCGGGTGATGAATCGAACCGGGCAATGCCCACACCTCGCGCCCCTGTTCGGCAGCCAGGCGGGCCGTAATCAGCGAACCACTGGAGGGCGAGGCCTCGACCACCAGCACACCGAGGGACAGCCCGCTGATCAGGCGATTGCGCCGCGGAAAGTTGGCCGCCTGCGGTGGACAGTCCAGCGGCAGTTCGGAGACCAGTGCACCACCTGCGGCCACGATGTCGTCCGCCAGACCGGCATGCCGCTGTGGATACAGGCACTGCAGGCCGGTGCCGAGCACCGCAACCGTTCGGCCGGTCGCCAGGGCGCCGCGATGAGCCGCGCCATCGATTCCCAGCGCCAGACCGCTGGTAACCACGAAGCCACTCTGTGCCAGACAGCGGGCAAAAGCCTCGGCAGTCTGCAGGCCCGGTTTGGAAGCCCGGCGACTGCCGACCATGGCAATCTGCGGACGCTCCAGCAGTGCCGGATCGCCCTGCACAAACAGCAGCGGCGGGGCATCGACAAGCTCGGCCAGCAGGGCGGGGTAATCCGGGTCGTGCAGACAGAGCAGGTGATGATCCGCCTGCTCCAGCCAGACCAGGGCACGGGCGGCACTGTCGCGGGTAGAAGGGCTGCGGCGCTGCTCAGCCGCCTCGGCCGGCAAACCCAGCGAGCGCCAGGCGGACGCTGGAGCACTGAGTGCCGCGCTGGCACTGCCAAACACCTCAAGTAGACGGGACATGCGCCGTGGACCAATGGCCGGCAGGGCATGCAGACGGAGACGGGCTTCCAGCTCAGCTGGAGAGAGTGCGGCCATATCGATCATCCTTGATCGGCCGCCTGCCAGGGCAGGCGTTGTTGCAGAGAAAAA
>CALMID010000282.1 GCA_937863915.1 uncultured Pseudomonas sp. | reverse complement strand
TTCCTCATCGGTCACCTGTGCTACCTGGTGGCCTACCTGGGTGACAGCCGGCGTATTGCCCCGCTGGCCCTGGTGCCGGCCCTCGCCGCTGGCGGTGGCATGTTCGCCATACTGGCCAGCCAGCCGCTGGGCGCCCTGCTGATTCCGGTGGCCGCCTATGCGCTGACCATCAGCGCCATGCTCTGGCGCGCCCTGGCACGGGTCGGCGAACCGGACATCGCGCGCGCCTCGGCCTGGCTGGCTGCAGTGGGTGCGCTGCTGTTCGTCATCTCCGACAGCCTGATCGGCATCAACCGCTTCGTCATGCCGTTCGAGGCGGCCAAGTACGCCATCATCATCACCTACTGGCTGGGCCAGTTCGGCATTGCCGCCTCGGCCTTCAAGCGCCACGGATAACCACGGCAGATCGGATAACGCATCATCATGGATCAGCTGTGACGCAGGGCATCGGGCTTGGGTAAAATGCCGGCCCGTTTTCCCCTGGTAGCCGCACCGTGACCAACAGCCCCGACCGCATCTACGCCACCCCACAGCCTCAAGTGAGCGACTTCGCCTTCAACGAAGACGTGGTGCGCGTGTTCCCGGACATGATCAAGCGCTCGGTGCCGGGCTACCCGACCATTGTCGAGAACCTCGGCGTACTCGCCGCGCAGTTCGCCCAGCCGGGCAGCGCGCTGTATGACCTAGGCTGCTCGCTGGGCGCGGTGACCCAGGCCATGCGCCGCCATGTGAAAAGCGAAGGCTGCCGGGTGATCGGCGTGGACAACTCGGCGGCGATGGTCGCGCGTTGCCACGAATACCTGCATGCCCAGGACTCGATGTTCCAGGAGCTGCTGCCCTATGAGCTGATCGAAGGCGACATCCTCGCCCTCGACTTCCAGCCCGCCTCGGTGGTGGCGCTGAATTTCACCCTGCAGTTCATCGAGCCCGAGCGCCGCCTGGAACTGCTCACCCGCATCCGCCAGAGCCTGCTGCCGGGCGGCGCGCTGATCCTCTCGGAGAAGCTGCGTTTCGAGGATGAAGCCGAGCAGGCGCTGCTCACCGACCTGCATATCACCTTCAAGCGCGCCAATGGCTACAGCGAACTGGAGATCGCGCAGAAACGCAGCGCCCTGGAGAATGTGATGAAACCCGACAGCCTGCAGCAGCACCGCGAGCGCTTGCTGGCCGCCGGTTTCAGCCAGGTCACGCCGTGGTTCCAGTGTCTCAACTTTGCCTCGCTGATGGCGCTGCCATGATCGAACAACTGGACCTCACCCGCCTGCAACAGAGCCTGGCCGGCAGCCCGCTGGCCGAATGGGCCGACGACCTGCCGGCGCAGATCGGCGCCAAACTGGCCGTCGGCCATGGCGACCTGGAACGCTGGCAGGCCGCGCTTAACGCCCTGCCGGCGCTCACTCCCAGTGAGACTGATCTAGTTAATGAATTCCGCCTGGATGCACCGCTCGACGACGCCACCCGCGAACAGCTGCTGCATGCCCTGCAGGGCCTGATCCCCTGGCGCAAGGGGCCGTTCCAGCTGTTCGGCGTGCATGTCGATACCGAGTGGCGCTCGGACTGGAAGTGGGCCCGCGTGGCCCCGCACCTCGATCTCAAGGGCAAGCGCGTGCTGGATGTCGGCTGCGGCAACGGCTACTACCTGTGGCGTATGCTCGGCGCCGGCGCCGGCAGCGTGATCGGCGTCGACCCCAACTGGCTGTTCCTCTGCCAGTTCCTCGCCGCCAAGCGCTACCTGCCGGACCTGCCGGCCTGGCACCTGCCGCTGGCCTCCGAGGAACTGCCGGCCAAACTGCAGGGCTTCGACACCGTGTTTTCCATGGGCGTGCTCTATCACCGCCGCTCGCCCATCGACCACCTGCTGGAACTCAAGGACTGCCTGCGCAAGGGCGGCGAACTGGTGCTGGAAACCCTGGTGGTCGAAGGCGATGCGCAGCAGGTGCTGATGCCCGAGGACCGCTACGCGATGATGCGCAATGTCTGGTTCCTGCCCTCGGTGCCGGCCCTGGAACTGTGGCTGCGTCGCGCCGGTTTCGTCGACGTGCGCTGCGTGGATGTATCGGTCACCAGCGTGGAGGAACAGCGCGCCACCGATTGGATGCGCTTCCAGTCGCTGCCAGACTTCCTCGACCCGGATGATCACAGTCGCACCGTCGAGAACCTGCCCGCCCCCACCCGCGCGGTACTGATGGCCCGCAAGCCCTGAAAAGCATTCCCTAGACTAATGGCACCGACCTGGGTCATGGCAGAAGCCGTCATCGAAGCGTAATCTGCAGGTATCACAACGCGAGCGCCCGCCATGCCCCACTGGCTGTCCTGCTGCGCGGCCGTGTTGCTCAGCGCCCTCTGCACGCTGAGCCAGGCCGAACCGCTGCAACTCTATACCGAGGAATACCCGCCGGTTTCCTTCTCCGCCGAGGGGCAGGCCTCCGGCATGGCCAGCGAGCTGGTGCGCGAACTGCTCAAGCGTCTGGGCGAGCCCGGAGAAATCAGCGTGGTGCCCTGGGCCCGTGGTTACCACACCGTACAGCAGACGCCCAATACCGCGTTATTCGCCACCATCCGCAATGCCGAGCGCGAGCCGCTGTTCCAGTGGGTCGGCCCGATCCTGCTGGCCCAGGACAGCTTCTATGCCCTGAAAGGCTCCGGCATCCAGTTGCGCGACCTGACCGACGTGGCCGCAGCCGGACCGATCGCCGTCCCCCGCGACTGGTTCAGCTACCAGGAACTGCGCAACCTCGGCCTGCAGAACCTGCTGGGCGTGACCGAACCCGAACAGATGTTCAAGCTGCTCAAGCGAGGCCGGGTCAAGCTGATCGTCGCCGACAACCTGAGCTTCTACAGCACCGGTGAAGCCGCGCAGCAGGTCGACTACCTAAAGGCCAGTGATGTTGAAGTAGCCCTGCCCTACCGCGCCTCGCTCGGCTACATCACCTTCTGGCCGGGCACCGATCCGTCCGTGATCCAGCGCTGGCAGCGCGAACTGGACGCGATGAAGGCCGACGGCAGCTTCAGCCGCATCTACCAGCGCTGGCTGCCCGGCGAGCCGGAGCCGCAATAGCCGGACGCGAGCGGAAAACTCGCCGCATCCACCTCTGGCCAAGACAACCTCACGCCGCTAGAATTGCGCACTTTTTGATCAGCGCAGCCCTGCGCTCCGCTCTCTGAGGTTTTCCATGTCGTCCAACACCACCCCAAAAGTCGGTTTCGTTTCCCTGGGTTGCCCCAAGGCTCTGGTCGACTCCGAGCGCATCCTCACCCAGCTGCGCATGGAGGGCTATGAGGTCGTGCCGACCTATCAGGACGCCGATGTGGTGGTGGTCAACACCTGTGGTTTCATCGACACCGCCAAGGCCGAGTCGCTGGATGCCATCGGCGAGGCGATTGCCGAGAACGGCAAGGTCATCGTCACCGGCTGCATGGGCGTCGACCAGTCGGCGATTCGCGACGTGCACCCCAGCGTGCTGGCCGTCACCGGCCCGCAGCAGTACGAGCAGGTGGTCAACGCGGTGCACGAAGTCGTGCCACCCAAGACTGAGCACAACCCGCTGATCGACCTGGTGCCGCCGCAGGGCATCAAGCTGACCCCGCGCCACTACGCCTACCTGAAGATTTCCGAAGGCTGCAACCACAGCTGCAGCTTCTGCATCATCCCGTCGATGCGCGGCAAGCTGGTCAGCCGCCCGGTCGGCGAAGTGCTCGGCGAAGCCGAACGTCTGGTCAAGGCCGGCGTACAGGAACTGCTGGTGATCAGCCAGGACACCAGCGCCTATGGCGTCGACACCAAGTACAAGACCGACTTCTGGAACGGCCAGCCGGTCAAGACGCGCATGCTCGAACTCTGCCAGGCCCTGGCCAGCATGGGCGTGTGGGTGCGCCTGCACTACGTCTACCCGTACCCGAACGTGGATGACGTGATCCCGCTGATGGCCGCCGGCAAGCTGCTGCCCTACCTCGACATTCCCTTCCAGCATGCCAGCCCGAAAGTGCTCAAGGCCATGAAGCGTCCGGCCTTCGAGGACAAGACACTGGCCCGCATCAAGGCCTGGCGCGAGATCTGCCCGGAGCTGACCATCCGCTCGACCTTCATCGTCGGCTTCCCCGGCGAGACCGAGGAAGACTTCCAGTACCTGCTCGACTGGCTGACCGAAGCCCAACTCGACCGCGTCGGCTGCTTCCAGTACAGCCCGGTGGACGGTGCCCCGGCCAACGACATGGACCTGGAACCGGTACCGGACGAGATCAAGCAGGAGCGCTGGGAGCGTTTCATGGCGCACCAGCAGGCCATCAGCGCCGCGCGCCTGCAGCAGAAGATCGGCACGGAAATCGAAGTGCTGATCGACGAAGTGGACGACGAAGGCGCGGTCGGTCGCGGCTGGGCCGATGCCCCGGAAATCGACGGCAACGTCTACATCGAGACCACCGCGGTCAAGCCGGGCGACAAGATCCGCGTGCGCATCGTCGATGCCGACGAGTACGACCTGTGGGCCGAACCGGTCTGACGCCGAACTGAACAACCGATCGCCTCAGGCGGTCAGGCGGCTCAGCTGAAAACGCCGCGACTCCCTCGGGAAGTCGCGGCGTTTTTCATTCCGGCGCGGTTTGAGTTCGGGGCGTGCGCCGCCTACCGCTGCGTCAGCCACTGCTCCAGCGGCCGTGGTTTCTCCACGCCATAGCCCTGCACATAGTCGACACCCAGTTCGAGCAGACGCTCGCGAATGCTCGCCGACTCGACGTACTCGGCGATGGTCTTGCGGCCCAGGGCGTGGGCGATCTCGTTGATCGAGCGGACCATGGCCAGGTCACTCGCCGAGTGCTCGATTTCCCTGACGAAGCTGCCGTCGATCTTCACGTAGTCCACCGGCAGGCGCTTGAGGTAATCGAAGGAAGAGAAACCGACACCAAAGTCGTCGATGGAGAAGCTGCAGCCTGCCAGCTGCAGGTGGCGCACCAGGTCGGCGGTCTTGGCCAGGTTGGCCACCGCGGCGGTTTCGGTCAGTTCGAAGCAGATGCGTGACGGCTCGACCGCATGCTGTTCGAACAGGCTCTCGATAAAGCCCAGCAGCTTGTCGTCGTTGAGGCTGCTGCCCGACAGATTGATGGAAATCGAACTACTGTGCTGCCACACCTGCGGGTGCCGCTCCAGCTCGCTGAAGATCCGTTTGAGCACCCAGCGATCGACCTTGGGCATGCGCTGGTAGCGCTCGGCGGCGGCAATGAAGTCGACCAGCTGCAGGTCGTTTTCCATCACCAGCAGCAGCTCGTAATGCGGTAGCTCATGGCTGTCTACCGCCAGCGGAGCGATCTGCTGCAGGCGCAGGCTGAGCTCTTCACGCTCGACGATATCGTCGACCCGCGCCCCGATGGCCAGCAGACCGCTGTGCTCGCCGTCCTGCGCCTCGCGGTAGCAATGCACGCGGTTGCGGCCCTCCTGCTTCGCCGAGTTGCTGGCGCTCTGCAAATCGCTAATGACATTGGCCACATCGTGGCGGCTGCTCGCCTCGACCACGCCGATACTGAGACTCAGGCCGTGGCGGTGGCCCTCCCAGACAAAACCCTGACTCTCCACTTCCGTGCGCAGGCGTTCGGCCAGCGCCAGCGCCTGGGATTCGTCATACCCCGGCAGGGCCACGGCAAAGTCGACACCGCCGAAGCGTGACAGACTGGCATCGCCCGGCAGTAACTGCGGCAGACGTTCGGCCAGTTGGCGCAGACAGGCATCGCCAGCCACCGGACCGGCGTGCTGGTTGAGCAGAATGAACTGATCGAGGTGCGCCAGCAGGAAGCTGTGCGGCAACGGACCGGCCAGGCACTGAGCCACCGCCACCTCGAAACTGCGCCGGTTGAGCAGGCCGGTCAGTTCGTCATGGCTGCGCGCATGGGTGATCTCGTGATACAGACGGCCGACGATGTCCTGCAGGGTGCTCTGAATCAGCCCCTCGACCGGCGCCTCGGCATCGCTGAGCAGCAGGCTGCCGCTGGACAGTGCATGCAGCAGTTGGTCACCGTTGAGATTGCCGGCCTCGCGCCCCTGGCTGTCGACCAGCACGTAGTGATCCATTGCCGGGTTGCACCAGATCAGCTGCAAAGCCTGCCCCTGCGCATCGCGCAGCCAGTCGCCGGCCTGCAGGGCATCGCGGCGCTCGCGCCAGCGTTGCTCGGTGGAATCCAGTACCAGCGGCTGGGCGCTGACCTGCGGCGCGACCGTGACGAATTCCATCGGCTCTTCGCCCAGCAACTGGCGCCGCAGGCTGGCCAGCACCGTCTGGTACTGATACTGGCCGACCAGAAAGCTCTCCATGCGCCGGCGCAGGATATCCAGCAGATGCTCGATCTCGTAGACCCGCTCGACGTCATTCTCACTCAGCGCCGAGAGGTCTTCGCTGCGCTGCAGCCAGCGGTTGAGCAACGAGGTCAGGGCCAGATCACCGCGCCAGCCGACACTGTCCTCGCCATTGCGGATCAGCTCATGGACCAGCAGTTCCTTCCAGCCGGCCGCCAGCCAGTCGAGCAGGATCTGCGCGGCGCGCCCGCCATGCAGCCCATACATGGCAGCATCGACCCGGCGGCGCGCGTCTTCCAGGGTGTCGCGGCCACGATGGGCCTGCATCACCCGCTCGGCACTGTGGCGGTAGGCGCGCTGCTGCAAGGCCAGCAGTTCGTCCAGCGCCGGTGCCTGGGCACTGAACACCGCCACATCGCCCTGATAACTGGCATTGAGCGTTTCGATCACACCCTGCACCCGCGCCTCCAGGGCACGATTGGGCGGATCGCAGGCATCGGCCAGGCGCAGCACCTTGTCCAGCGTCGAGCGCAGCGGATGAGCCGGATCGGCAAAGGCCGCCGGATCGATCAGCGCAGCCTGCAGTACGGTGGGCAGCAGGCTGCGCAACGCCGGTTTGAGCCCGGCAGCCAGACGCTCTTCCTGATCCAGGGCATCGAACAGCTCGCCGACCAGCAGGGCATCTTCACGCTGCCGCGGGCTGATCG
>CALMID010000281.1 GCA_937863915.1 uncultured Pseudomonas sp. | reverse complement strand
AGAGCTTCAGCGGTGAGCAGGCCGCGCAGAGGGGGATTGCCACGGCAGCGCTGGAAAACGGCGCCGCGGCACTGGCCAAGGCGACGGCGGCGGCTCAGCGCTTTACCCAGTTGGCGCCCTCGGCAGTGGCAGACAGCAAGCGCCTGATGCGCACGCCGGGACGTGAGGAATTGCGCCAGGCGATCGAGGCGGAGGGCGATCTGTTCATTCAGCGCCTGCGCTCGCCCGAGGCGCTGGAGGCGTTGTCGGCCTTCATGCAGCGACGCCAGCCGGATTTCTCGCGCTTTAATTAAAGCAAGCGTGATTACAGGCGCGGTGCATCGGCCGGCGCGGTCTTGTCCACCGCCGGCAGGTGCAGGCTGCGCTCTGCCAGGCGGGTGCCTTCCAGCTGAGGTTGGGTCACCCAGTTGAGAATGTCGTAGTAGCGCCGCACGTTCTGCACGAAGTGCACGGTCTCGCCACCGCGGGCATAGCCGTAACGGGTCTTGCTGTACCACTGCTTCTGCGCCAGCCGCGGCAGCATCTGCTTCACATCCAGCCACTTGTTCGGGTCCAGGCCTTCGGCCTTGGCCAGCTTGCGCGCGTCCGACAGGTGGGCGATGCCGATGTTGTAGGCGGCCAGGGCGAACCAGGTGCGGTCCGGCTCGGTCATGTCCTCGGTGAGGTTGGCGTGCAGCGTGGCGAAATACTTGGCGCCGCCCTCGATGCTCTGTCGAGGATCCAGGCGGTTGGCGATGCCCATGGCCTGGGCGGTGTCCTGGGTCAGCATCATCAGGCCGCGCACGCCGGTCTTGGAGGTGGCGTCCGGCACCCACATGGACTCCTGATAGCCGATGGCGGCCAGCAGGCGCCAGTCCAGCTGATGGCTCTGGGCGCTGCGCTTGAAGTGTTGCTCATAGCGGCTCAGGCGTTGCTGCAGGTGCTGGGCGAAGGTGTAGGCGCCGACATAGCTGAGCAGGTCGACATGCCCGTAGTAGCGTTGGCGCAGGCGCTCCAGGGTGCCGTCCTCGGCGGCCTGCTTGAGGAAGGCGTTGACCTCGTCGCGCAGGCTGCTGTCGTCGCTCAGTGGCATGGCCCAGGCGAGGCCCAGTGGCTCGCCGAAATCAAAGGCGACGCGCACGTTGGCGAAATACACCTGGTTCATGGCCAACTCGTTGGAGTCGACCAGGGTGATGTCGATCTGGCCTTCGTCGAGCAGGCGCAGCAGATCGACAACCTCCACCGCATCGGATTCCTCCCAGCGCAGTTCCGGCAGTTCCGCCTGCAGGCGCCTGAGTGCCTCGGCGTGGCTGCTGCCCTTGAGGACCAGGATGTGCTTGCCGAGCAGTTCGCTGGGTTGAGTCGGGCGCGGGCTGCCGTTGCGATAGACCACCTGGGTGCTGCTGGGCAGGTAGCTGTCGCTGTACTGCACCTGCTGGCGGCGATTGTCGCTGGGGGTCAGTCCGGCGGCCGCGAGGGCGGGGCCATTGGGTTGCTGCAGGCGTTGATAGAGGTCGTCGAGGTGCTCGGCGGTTTCCATCTGCAGGCGCACGCCCAGGCGATCGGCGAGGCGTCGGGCCAGCTCGTACTCGAAGCCGGCTTCGCCCGTGCGATCCTGAAAATAGGTGGTCGGGCTGTTGCGGGTGACCACGCGCAGCACGCCATCCTCCTGAATGCGCTCGATGGTGGTGGGCTCTTTGCAGGCCGCGAGCAGCAGGAGAAGACCGGTCGCCAGCAGCCGGCAGGCATGGCGCATGCGTAATGCAAGATAGGCGGACATCGCCGCAGTATACGCAAAGGCCCCGGTGGGCCATATCTCGACAGCCTTCGTCATCTCTGTTAGCCGGGCGCTGGGGCGACAGGTGGCAGACCGACTGATCGCCAAGCGTGCATCGCGGGTGCCCGGCGCCGGCGCTTTAGGCTAGAATGCACGGCCTCTGCGGGTCACCAATTGGTCGACCCCCACCGTCATCGTCTCCAGAGGCTGTTCTGACAATGCTCATCCTGCGCGGCGCTCCCGCCCTTTCTGCCTTCCGTCACGGCAAACTGCTCGACCAACTGACCCAGGTTGCCCCTGGCGTTACCGGGCTGTACGCCGAGTTTGCCCACTTCGCCGATGTGACCGGGCAGCTCCTGGCCGAAGAGGAGCAGGTGCTGGCGCGCCTGCTCAAGTACGGCCCGAGTGTGCCGGTGCAGGAACCCACTGGCCGTCTGTTCCTGGTGGTGCCGCGCTTCGGCACCATTTCGCCGTGGGCGAGCAAGGCCAGCGATATCGCGCGTAACTGCGGCCTGGCCAAGATTCAGCGTCTGGAGCGCGGTATTGCCTATTACGTCAGCGGTGAGCTGAACGAGGCCGAAGCTGCCGCCGTTGCCTCCCGTCTGCATGACCGCATGACGCAGCTGGTACTGGGCACTCTGGAAGAAGCCGCGCCACTGTTCAGCCATGCCCAGCCCAAACCGCTGACGGCCGTGGATGTGCTCGGTGGCGGTCGCGCCGCGCTGGAAAAGGCCAACGTCGAACTGGGTCTGGCCCTGGCCGAAGACGAAATCGACTATCTGGTACAGAGCTTCACCGAGCTGGGGCGCAACCCCCATGACGTCGAGCTGATGATGTTTGCCCAGGCCAACTCCGAGCATTGCCGGCACAAGATCTTCAATGCCAGCTGGGATATCGACGGTCAGGCTCAGGACAAGTCGCTGTTCGGCATGATCAAGAACACCTACCAGATGCATGGCGAGGGTGTTCTGTCGGCCTACAAGGACAACGCCGCGGTGATTGTCGGCAACGTCGCCGGGCGCTTCTACCCGAATCCCGAGACCCGCGAGTACGCCGCGTCCCAGGAGCCGGTACATATTCTGATGAAGGTCGAGACGCACAACCATCCGACCGCCATCGCGCCATTCCCCGGTGCTTCCACCGGTTCGGGCGGCGAGATCCGTGACGAGGGTGCCACCGGTCGCGGTGCCAAGCCCAAGGCCGGTCTGGTCGGCTTCACCGTGTCCAACCTGCAGATTCCGGGCTTCGTGCAACCGTGGGAAAAACCCTACGGCAAGCCGGAGCGCATCGTCAGCGCACTGGATATCATGGTCGAAGGCCCGCTGGGTGGCGCGGCGTTCAACAACGAATTCGGTCGCCCGGCACTGACCGGCTATTTCCGTACCTTCGAGCAATCCGTGACGACCCCGCGCGGCGAGGAAGTGCGCGGTTACCACAAGCCGATCATGCTGGCCGGCGGCATGGGCAACATCCGTGAGGAGCATGTGCAGAAGGGCGAGATTTCGGTCGGCGCCAAGCTGATCGTGCTCGGCGGCCCGGCCATGCTGATCGGCCTGGGTGGCGGCGCGGCTTCTTCGATGGCCACCGGTGCCAGTTCGGCTGACCTGGATTTCGCCTCGGTACAGCGCGACAACCCGGAAATGGAACGTCGCTGTCAGGAAGTCATCGACCGCTGCTGGCAGCTGGGCGAGCAGAACCCGATCAAGTTCATCCATGACGTCGGTGCCGGCGGTATCTCCAATGCCCTGCCGGAGCTGATCAATGACGGTGGCCGTGGCGGTCGCTTCGAACTGCGCAACGTGCCCAATGACGAGCCGGGCATGGCCCCGCACGAAATCTGGTGCAACGAGTCGCAGGAACGCTACGTGATGAGCGTGGATGCCGCCGACTTCGAGCGTTTCAAGGCCATCTGCGAGCGTGAGCGTTGTCCGTTTGCCGTGGTCGGTGAGGCCACCGAAGAGCTGCATCTGACCGTTACCGACAGCCATTTCGGCAACAAGCCGGTGGACATGCCGCTCAACGTGCTGCTCGGCAAGACGCCGCGCATGCACCGTAGCGCCAGCCGTGAAGAGGCGCTGGGCGATGATTTCAATGCCGCGCAGATCGATCTGCGCGAGGCCGTCAGCCGTGTTCTGCATCACCCGGCAGTGGCCAGCAAGAACTTCCTGATCACCATCGGCGACCGCACCATTACCGGTCTGGTGGCGCGCGATCAGATGGTCGGCCCGTGGCAGGTGCCGGTGGCCGACTGTGCCGTGACCGCCACCAGCTTCGATGTCTACACCGGCGAAGCCATGGCCATGGGTGAGCGCACGCCGATGGCGCTGCTCGATGCCGCCGCTTCCGGGCGTATGGCCATTGGTGAAACCCTGACCAACCTGGCGGCCTCCAGCATTGCCCAGCTGTCCGACATCAAGCTGTCGGCCAACTGGATGGCGGCTGCCGGCCACCCGGGTGAAGACGCGCGCCTGTACGACACCGTGAAGGCGGTGGGCATGGAGCTGTGCCCGGCGCTGGGCATCACCATTCCGGTGGGCAAGGACTCCATGTCCATGAAGACCCGCTGGCAGGACGAACAGGGCGAGAAGAGCGTGACCTCGCCGCTGTCGCTGATCGTGTCGGGCTTTGCCCCGGTGACTGATATCCGCAAGACCCTGACCCCGCAACTGCGCCTGGACAAGGGCGAGACCGACCTGATTCTGATCGACCTCGGTCGCGGGCAGAACCGCCTGGGTGCTTCGATCCTGGCTCAGGTCTACGGCCAGCTCGGTCGTGATGTGCCGGATGTCGATGATGCCGAGGACCTCAAGGCCTTCTTCGCCGTGATCCAGGGCCTGAATGCCGATGGCAAGCTGCTCGCCTATCACGACCGCTCCGACGGCGGCCTGCTGGCCACGGCCGTGGAGATGGCGTTCGCCGGTCACTGCGGTCTGAGCCTGAACCTCGATGCGCTGGCCGATGATGCGGCCGAAGCAGCGGCGGTGCTGTTCAACGAAGAGCTGGGTGCACTGATTCAGGTGCATCAGGACGACAGCGAAGAAGTGCTGGCGCAGTTCAGTGCGGCGGGCCTGGGCGACTGCGTGGCGGTGCTCGGTCAGCCGGTCAATGGCGACGAGGTGCTGCTGACCCTCAATGGCCAGCAGCTGTTCAGCGGCTCGCGTCGCGTGCTGCAGCGCACCTGGAGCGAGACCAGCTACCAGATTCAGCGCCTGCGCGATAACGCCGTGTGCGCCGATCAGGAGTTCGACAGCCTGCTTGATGAAGACAATCCGGGCTTGTCGGTCAAACTGTCGTTCGACGTCAATCAGGACATCGCCGCGCCCTACATCAAGAGTGGCGTGCGTCCGCAGGTTGCCATCCTGCGCGAGCAGGGCGTCAACGGTCAGGTCGAGATGGCCGCGGCCTTCGATCGCGCCGGCTTCCGCGCCATCGACGTGCACATGAGCGATATCCTCGCCGGTCGCGTCAGTCTGGAAGAGTTCAAGGGCCTGGTGGCCTGCGGCGGCTTCTCCTACGGCGACGTGCTGGGTGCCGGTGAGGGCTGGGCCAAGTCGGTGCTGTTCAATAACCGCGCCCGCGATGCCTTCCAGGCGTTCTTCGAGCGCAAGGACAGCTTTGCCCTTGGCGTGTGCAACGGCTGCCAGATGATGAGCAACCTGCACGAGCTGATTCCGGGCAGCGAGGCCTGGCCGCATTTCGTCCGTAACCGCTCTGAGCAGTTCGAGGCGCGCGTGGCCATGGTTCAGGTGCAGGAGTCGGCCTCGATCTTCCTGCGCGGTATGGCCGGCTCGCGCCTGCCGATCGCTATCGCCCACGGTGAAGGGCATGCCGAGTTCGAAAGCGAGGAAGCCCTGCTCGAGGCCGATCTGTCCGGCAATGTGGCGCTGCGCTTTATCGACAACCATGGCAAGGTCACTGAAACCTACCCGGCCAACCCCAACGGTTCGCCGCGCGGTATCACCGGCCTGTGCAACCGTGACGGTCGCGTGACCATCATGATGCCGCACCCGGAGCGCGTGTTCCGTGCCGTGCAGAACTCCTGGCGCCCGGACGAGTGGCAGGAAGATGGCGGCTGGATGCGCATGTTCCGCAATGCGCGGGCCTGGGTCGAGTAAGTCGCTCGGGGCGGTGGGTATGAGCGATTCCCAGCCGTCCCTGCTTCCCGAGGTGCGCCCGGTCGAGCCGGGCGATCACCTATCGCTGTGCACCTGCGGGCGCTCGTCCGCGCTTCCCGATTGTACTCAGGCCTGTGCCGCCGCCCTGCAGTTCAAGGTAGACAAGGCGCGCTTGCTGCTGCTCTGCCGCTGCGGGCGTTCGGCTCGTTTGCCCTACTGCGATGGCAGCCATGCGCCGCCGGCCACTGGCTGGCGGGCCCGCTGGCGCCGTTTCACCGGCCGTGACGGCGCATCGCGCTGACGCTCGTCGGGCATTCCTGTGAGCTGGCTCTCAACAGGCTTAAGTCCGGCTTAAGGCAAAGTGCCAGCATCTGTGGCAGGATTCTTTCAAGGTTTGCGCCTGGCCGCTTGCTTGCGGCTGACCGCGCGGTTGAGCAATCAGCATCTTGGAGGGGTGGATGTACAAGCTGTGCTTCTATGTGCCAGATAGTCATGTGGAACCCGTCAAAGCTGCGGTATTTGCTGCCGGTGGCGGGCGCATTGGTCAGTACGACAGTTGCTGCTGGCAGGTGCTGGGGCAGGGGCAGTTTCGACCGCTGGAAGGTAGCGAGCCGTTCGTGGGAGCGGTTGGTGCCGTTGAGCAGGTCAGCGAGTGGAAGGTCGAGCTGGTGGTGGCCGATGAGCTGATTCATGCCGTGGTCAAGGCGCTCAAGAGCAGTCATCCCTACCAGACACCGGCTTTCGAGGTCTGGCGTCTGTCTGATCTGCAGTTCTGAGTATTCGGCCATGAAAAAAGGCGCCTGCGGGCGCCTTTTGCATGACTGAAACAGTGGCTCAGGGGCGAATTTCGATCAGCGTACCGTCCTTGACCAGGTTCCAGACCTCACGCATGTCGGCGTTCTTCATGGCGATGCAGCCTTCGGTCCAGTCCAGGGTGTTGAAGTACCACTCGGGATACTCCTCGTCGATCGGCGTGCCGTGAATCATGATCATGCCGCCTGGTGGAACGCCTTTGGCACGGGCCTTGGCGGCGTCGCGGGCATTGGGATAGGAGATGTGCATGGACAGGTTGAACTTGTCACTGGTCTTGCGCCAGTCGATCCAGTAAAAGCCCTCCGGCGTGCGCTGGTCGCCTTCGCGCATCTTCGGGCCGTCGGGCTGCTTGCCCAGCGAGACACGATAGGACTTGAGTACCTTGCCGCGCTGGATCAGCTGCAGAGTGCGCTCGGACTTGACCACCAGCACCTTGTCGATACGGCTGCCGGACAGCGTCGGGCTGGCGCTGGCGCTGGAAAACGCGGTGAAGAAGACACACAAAGCAGCTAGCAACCAACGCATGTGACGCAATTTCCCTGAAGCTGGGACCGCAAAAGGTCAGGATTTCTTGTAGGTCGCCGAGAGTGGCGCGATGGCCTCGTTGCGCAGCGGGAAGACCTGCTGCACGCGATCGGCGAAGTAGCATTCTAGAGTGCGGCCGATCGTGGGGAAAGCTAACTCTGACCAGGGGATCTCGTGCTGCTGGAAAAGCCGGACCTCCAGGCTCTCTTCGCCGGCGGCAAAGTCGAGATCGCGCAGCTCGGCAAGAAACAGCATGTACACCTGGCTGATGTGCGGTAGGTCGAAGAGGGTGTACAGGCGCAGGTTGTCCACCCGGGCGCAGGCTTCTTCCAGGGTTTCCCGTGCGGCGGCCTGCTCCAAGGTCTCGCCGTTCTCCATGAAGCCGGCCGGCAGCGTCCAGAAGCCGCGGCGCGGCTCGATGGCGCGGCGGCACAGCAGAACCTGCTCGCCCCATACCGGCAGGCAGCCGGCGACGATGCGCGGGTTCTGGTAGTGCACGGTGGCGCAGTGCTCGCAGACATGGCGCGGGCGGTTGTCGCCGGCGGGAATGCGCTGGCTGATGGGGCCGCCGCACTGGCTGCAGAATTTCATCGGGGCTCCTTGGTATAGCCATGCTGCGCACAGGGCAGCCGATGGCCTACTTTATCCGACGGAGCGCCAGTTGAAAGCCTTAACTGCTCAGCTGGATATGATCGTAAATGCCGGTTATCTGGCGGAAATCGACAATCAGCGTGTGCACCGAGTTGCTATAGGTGTCGTGCAGGTGGAACTTGAAGCGCTTCTGCTCGCCGCCTTGCAGGAAACGGTCATATTCGCGGCTCAGTTCGCGCACATCGCCGCCCTTGTCCTTGCTCCAGGTGGCGTTGAATGGACCGAGCGTGGCGCCGCCCTGCAGGCAGATAGTCACCACGTGATTGGTCAGGGCATCTTCGGGGATTTGCATGGTCGGCTGCTCCGGGTCGTGACAGGGTCAGTCTAGTGCAGCCCCGCAGCGCGCGAGCCAACCTTTGCCGGGTGCGCGAGTTTGGCTGAATCGGGGCCTTGGGCGATGCCGGTGATCGTGCAATCATTCGTCTATTAATGTCTGCCCGAGAACCATCATGCTGGATGAACTGCTCCGCCGCGTGCAGGGCTATCAACCGCAACAGCTGACCCTTGCCAGTGATTTCCCCGAGGCTGCGGTACTGGTGCCGATCACGCGCAGTGATGAACCCGAGCTGGTGCTAACCCTGCGTGCTCATGGCCTTTCCACTCACAGTGGTGAGGTGGCCTTTCCTGGTGGTCGGCGTGACGATACCGATGCCGACCTGGTGATGACCGCCCTGCGCGAGGCCGAAGAGGAAATCGGTCTGGCGCCCGGGCTGGTGGAAGTGCTCGGGCCGCTGAGCAGTTTAGTGTCGCGGCATGGCATCAAGGTTACGCCCATCGTCGGCCTGGTTCCGGACTACGTCGAATACCGGCCCAACGATGGCGAGATCGCTCAGGTGTTCAGCGTGCCGCTGGCCTTCTTTCGCGATGATCCGCGCGAGATGACCCACCGTATCGACTACCTCGGGCGCAGCTGGTATGTGCCCAGCTACCGCTATGGCGACTTCAAGATCTGGGGGCTGACGGCGATCATGGTGGTTGAGCTGGTCAACCTGCTGTTCGATGCCGGCATTGCGCTCAACGAGCCGCCGGAACACTTTATCAAGCTCGGCTGAGCCGGGCTGTGGAGAGCAAAGGATGAAATACCGTCTGGGGCAGTCGCGTGTCGAGGCCCATCCCGAAAGCTGGATTGCACCGAACGCCACTCTGGTGGGCAAGGTTCGCCTGGAGGCCGGCGCCAGTGTCTGGTTCGGCGCGGTGCTGCGCGGGGACAACGAGCTGATCCATATCGGCGAGCACAGCAACGTGCAGGATGGCACGGTGATGCATACCGACATGGGCTTCCCGCTGACGCTCGGCAAGGGCGTGACCATCGGCCACAACGCGATGCTGCATGGCTGCACGGTCGGCGACTACAGCCTGATCGGCATCAACGCGGTGATCCTCAATGGCGCCAAAATTGGCAAGCACTGCATCATCGGCGCCAACGCGCTGATTGCCGAGGGGAAGGAAATTCCCGATGGCAGCCTGGTGATGGGCTCCCCGGGTAAAGTGGTGCGCGAGCTGTCCGAGGCGCAGAAGAAGATGTTGGAGGGCAGCGCCGCCCACTATGTGCACAATGCCCAGCGTTATGCGCGCGATCTGGCGCTGGATGAATGATCCAGGAGCCTCCCGTACCATCTCCGTGCGTGCATGTCTGTGCGCTGGATGAGCAGGATATCTGTCTCGGTTGCCAGCGCACGGCGGCCGAAATCACCCGCTGGGGACGCATGGACAATCACGAGCGTCGCGAAGTGCTCGCGCGTTGCCATGAGCGCGCCCGTCAGCAGGGCTTGCTGCATCCGGCCGGTTGAATCTGTTGCCTATCTGATTGAGGAAATGCCATGAGTCGCATTGGAACGCCGTTGTCCGCCACGGCTACCCGCGTGTTGTTCTGCGGGGCCGGGGAGCTGGGCAAGGAAGTGGTCATCGAGCTGCAGCGCCTGGGCTGCGAGGTGATTGCCGTGGATCGCTACGCCAATGCGCCGGCCATGCAGGTGGCGCACCGCAGTCATGTGCTCAACATGCTCGATGGTGATGCCCTGCGTGCGGTGATTCTCAAGGAGCAGCCGCATTTTATCGTGCCGGAGATCGAGGCCATCGCCACCGATACCCTGGTTGAGCTGGAGGCCGAAGGCTTTACGGTGATTCCGACGGCCCGTGCCGCGCAGCTGACCATGAATCGCGAGGGTATCCGTCGCCTGGCCGCCGAGGAGTTGGGGCTGCCGACGTCGCCCTACCGTTTTGCCGACAGCTTTGGCGACTACGTCGAGGCGGTGAAGGCCGTGGGTTACCCTTGCGTGGTCAAGCCGATCATGAGTTCGTCCGGCAAGGGGCAAAGCCTGTTGCGGGCCGAGTCCGAGCTGGAGGCTGCCTGGGACTATGCCCAGGAGGGCGGGCGTGCCGGCAAGGGGCGGGTGATAGTCGAAGGCTTCATCGATTTCGATTACGAGATCACCCTGCTCACCGTGCGCCATATCGGCGGTACCAGCTTCTGTGCGCCGGTTGGTCATCGCCAGGTCAAGGGCGATTACCACGAGTCCTGGCAGCCGCAGGCCATGAGTGCCAAGGCGCTGGCCGAGTCCGAGCGCATTGCGCTGGCGGTGACCGAGGCGCTGGGCGGGCGGGGGCTGTTCGGTGTCGAGCTGTTCGTCAAGGGCGATCAGGTGTGGTTCAGCGAAGTCTCGCCGCGGCCGCATGATACGGGCTTGGTGACCCTGATCTCCCAGGATCTGTCCGAGTTTGCCCTGCATGCGCGGGCCATTCTCGGTTTGCCGATTCCGCAGATTCGCCAGCAGGGTCCGTCGGCTTCGGCGGTGATTCTGGTGGAGGGCAGTTCCGATCAGGTCAGCTTCGGCAATCTCGGGGCGGCGCTGGCCGAACCGGATACCGCCTTGCGTCTGTTCGGCAAACCGGAAGTCAGCGGGCAGCGGCGCATGGGTGTGGCATTGGCGCGTGATGTGACAGTCGATGCGGCGCGGGCCAAGGCGACTCGTGCGGCCGCTGAGGTCGAGATCGAGTTGTGAGTCGGCGCGCCAGCCTGGGCTGGTGGTTGCAGTTCATCGCCCTGCTGCCGGTGTTGCTGCCGCAGGCGCTGCACACGCGCAGGACTGCCCTGCGGCTGCCGCCTGCGGGTGGCCCGCAGCACGGGCTGGCGGGCGCAGAGTGGGGCGGAGCTCCGCTGCGTTTGTTGTTGCTCGGTGAGTCGACGGTGGCGGGTGTCGGAGTCGAGGTACAGCAGGTGGCGCTCAGTGGCCAGTTGGCCGAGTCGCTGGCGCAGCAGTTGCAGCGGCCGGTGCAGTGGCGAGCCCTGGGCCTCAACGGCGTTACCGCCATCGAGGCCTGTGAGCAGCTGTTGCCGCAAGCCAGTGAGGCGGTTGATCTGGCGTTGCTGGTATTCGGCGTCAACGACACCACGCACTTCAGTGCGCGTCGCGCCTGGCAACGGGCGTTGAGTGAGCTGGCCGAGCATTTCGTGCGGCAGAGCGCGCAGGTGGCTTTTACGGCGGTGCCGCCCATCCAGCATTTCACTGCATTGCCGCCCTTGTTGCGGCGGGTGCTGGGCGCTCGGGCGCGCCTGCTTGATGGCGATCTTCAGCAACTGGCGGAAGCCCGTGAGCATGCCTATTGCGCGCTGGATCTGCAGTTTGCCGACGAGTACCTGGCGGCCGATGGCTACCATCCTTCCGCTCGCGGTTATGCCGTATGGGCGCAGGCGCTGGCCGCGCGCCTTGAACAGGCCGGGGCCGTTACCCGTCGTTAGGGTGGCAGCTCAAATGTGCAGGATGAATTCGCGGACCAGCTTGCTGCCGAAGTAGGCCAGCATCAGCAGGCAGAAGCCGGCCAGGGTCCAGCGAATCGCGGTATGCCCGCGCCAGCCGAGCTGGTGGCGGCCCCACAGCAGCACGCCGAACACCACCCAAGCAAAGCAGGAAAGGATGGTCTTGTGCGCCAGGTGCTGGGCAAACAGATTGTCGACGTAGATCCAGCCTGAAATCAGCGACAGCGACAGCAGCAGCCAGCCGGCTAGGAGAAAGCTGAACAGCAGGCTTTCCATGGTCTGCAGTGGTGGGAAGTTGCGGATCAGGCCGGAGGGGTGCTTGTGCTTGAGCTGATGGTCCTGCACCAGCAGCAGCAGTGACTGGAACACGGCCAGGGTCAGCAGGCCATAGGCGGTGATCGACAGCAGAATATGGGCGAGTATGCCGCCTTGCTCATTGATCGGCTGGCTGGTGCCGGTCGGTGCCCACTGGGCCAGCAGGGCGGTCAGGGCGCCCAGTGGAAACAGCAGCAGGAACAGGTTGCTCACCGGCATGCGCAGATTGGCCAGCAGGGTGATGCCGATCACGCTGGCGGCGATCAGGCTGGCGGCATTGAAAAAGTCGAGGGTCAGGCCATTGCCACCGAGCAGTTGCTGTTGCAGGGCGGTCGCCTGGGCCAGCAGTGCCAGCAGGCCTAGGCCGCCGAGCAGGCGCTGATTGGGCGCCTGGCGGTGCTTGAAGGCAATTCCCTGATGGGTGCTGGCGGCCAGGTAGAGCAGGGCGGCGAGCAGGCTGGGCAGCAATGCAGTCATAAATCCTTGGGCGTGCGTGCGCTTGAAGGCGCAGAGTTTGGCATACAAGGGTGGCCCACGAAAGACCAAGGGCTGTGTTGGCCGGCGCGGCTCTTGGGTATACTCCGCGGTCTGCCGCAAGCCATCCCCTGAAGGATCGTCATGTTCGAGAATCTAACCGATCGCCTGTCCCAGACGCTGCGCCATGTCACCGGCAAGGCCAAGCTGAGCGAAGACAACATCAAGGACACCCTGCGCGAAGTGCGCATGGCCTTGCTGGAGGCGGACGTTGCCCTGCCGGTGGTCAAGGACTTCGTCAACAAGGTCAAGGAGCGCGCGGTCGGCACCGAGGTGTCGAAGAGCCTGACCCCAGGCCAGGCGTTCGTGAAGATCGTCCAGGCCGAGCTGGAAGCCATGATGGGCTCGGCCAACGAAGACCTGGCGCTGAATGCCGCGCCGCCTGCCGTGATCCTCATGGCGGGCTTGCAGGGTGCGGGTAAGACCACCACGGCCGGCAAGCTGGCGCGCTTCCTCAAGGAACGCAAGAAAAAGACCGTGATGGTGGTGTCGGCCGACGTGTATCGCCCGGCGGCCATCAAACAGCTGGAAACCCTGGCCAATGACATCGGCGTGACCTTCTTCCCCTCCGATGTCACGCAGAAGCCGGTGGCGATTGCCGAGGCGGCGATCCGTGAGGCCAAGCTCAAGTTCATCGATGTGGTGATCGTCGACACCGCCGGCCGACTGCACGTCGATGCCGAGATGATGGACGAGATCAAGCAGGTGCACGCGGCGATCAAGCCGGTGGAAACCCTGTTCGTGGTTGACGCCATGACCGGCCAGGATGCCGCCAATACCGCCAAGGCCTTCAATGACGCGCTGCCGCTGACCGGTGTGGTGTTGACCAAGGTCGATGGCGACGCGCGCGGCGGTGCAGCGCTGTCGGTGCGTGCCATCACCGGCAAGCCGATCAAGTTCCTCGGCATGGGCGAGAAGACCGAAGCGCTGGATCCGTTCCATCCGGATCGCGTGGCCTCGCGCATTCTCGGCATGGGCGATGTGCTCAGCCTGATCGAGCAGGCCGAGCAGACCCTGGATCGCGAGAAGGCCGAAAAACTGGCCAAGAAGATCAAGAAGGGTAAAGGCTTCGATCTGGAAGACTTCCGCGATCAGTTGCAGCAGATGAAAAACATGGGTGGCCTGGGCGGTCTGATGGACAAGCTGCCGTCGATTGGCGGGGTCAACCTGGCGCAGATGGGCGGTGCTCAGAGCGCCGCCGAGAAGCAGTTCAAGCAGATGGAAGCCATCATCAATTCGATGACGCCGGCCGAACGGCGTGATCCCGACATCATCAGTGGTTCGCGCAAGCGGCGCATCGCCATGGGTTCCGGCACGCAGGTGCAGGACATTGGCCGGCTGATCAAGCAGCACAAGCAGATGCAGAAGATGATGAAGAAATTCACCTCCAAGGGCGGAATGTCCAAGCTCATGCGTGGCATGGGCGGCATGCTGCCGGGCGGGGGAATGCCCAAACTCTGATTGCCAGCGCCGGCGCCGCGCATATCCGGGGCGGTGCCGATAAGCGGTGGGAAAAAGAGATTTGCAATTGCCCGGATAATCCTTAGAATATGCGGCCTTTCGGGCCATGCGCCCAGCGTGCATATTCATTTTGCAAGCACCGACTACAGGAACGAAGTTCAATGGTAACCATCCGTCTTGCTCGTGGCGGCTCCAAAAAGCGCCCCTTCTACCACCTGACCGTGACCAACAGCCGCAATGCGCGCGACGGTCGCTTCAATGAGCGCGTGGGTTTCTTCAACCCGGTTGCTTCGGGTGCTGAAGTCAAGCTGTCCGTGAATCAAGAGCGCGTCAGCTACTGGCTGAGCCAGGGCGCCCAGCCGTCCGAGCGCGTTGCCCAACTGCTCAAGGAAGCGGCCAAGGCCTAATCCATGCAGCAGTCGCCGACACCCGCCGAGGACCTCGTCGTTCTTGGCAAGATCGTTTCGGTGTTCGGCATCAAGGGCGAGGTGAAGGTTTATTCCTTCACGGAACCGCTTGATAACCTGCTGGACTACCGCCGCTGGACGCTTCGTCGTGACGGTGAGAGCAAGCAGGTTGAGGTTGTCAGTGGGCGTTTGCATGGCAAAGTGCTCACCGCCAAGCTCAAGGGCCTCGACGATCGCGAAGTGGCCCGTACCTACGCCGGTTATGAGATCTGTGTGCCGCGCAGTTTGCTGCCGACGCTCGATCAGGGCGAGTACTACTGGTATCAGTTGGAAGGCTTGAAGGTCATTGATCAGCAGGGGCAATTGCTCGGCAAGATCGACCATCTGCTGGAAACCGGTGCCAACGATGTCATGGTGGTCAAGCCGTGTATCGGCAGTCTGGATGATCGTGAGCGCCTGTTGCCCTATATCGAGCAATGCGTGTTGTCGATTGATCTGGCCGCTGGCGAGATGCGGGTCGATTGGGATGCGGACTTCTGAAGCATATGCATGTTTCAGTCATCAGCATTTTCCCGGAAATGTTCGCTGCCATCAGCGAGTACGGGATTACCAGTCGCGCGGTGAAGCAGGGGCTCCTTGAGCTGCGCTGCTGGAATCCGCGGGATTTCACCGATGACCGTCACCAGACGGTGGACGATCGCCCCTTTGGTGGCGGCCCCGGCATGGTGATGAAGATTCAACCGCTGGAACGTGCACTGGCTGCGGCCAGGCAAGTTGCCGGTGAGGGCGCCAAGGTGATCTACCTGTCGCCGCAGGGACAAACGCTCAAGCAGGCGTCCGTGCGGGAACTGGTGCAGGAGCAGTCACTGATCCTGATCGCCGGGCGCTACGAAGGCATTGATGAGCGTTTCATTGAAACGCATGTTGATGAGGAATGGTCGATTGGCGATTACGTCCTGTCCGGCGGTGAGCTGCCGGCCATGGTGCTGATCGATGCGGTGACGCGCTTGCTGCCCGGTGCATTGGGCCACGCGGACTCCGCCGAGGAGGACTCGTTTACCGATGGCCTGCTCGATTGCCCGCACTACACCCGACCCGAGGTGTATGAAGGCAAGCGTGTTCCTGATGTGCTGCTGAGCGGCAATCATGAACACATCCGGCGCTGGCGCCTGATGCAGTCCCTTGGTCGGACTCAGGAACGCCGTGCTGATCTTCTGGATTGCCGCTCGCTTTCTGGAGAAGAGACAAAGCTGCTGGCGGAATATCTCCGTCAGCGGAACGATAGTTAACGTATCGATGGCAAGCCGCTGGTTTGTCTTAGGAGCACAGCATGACCAACAAGATCATTCAGCAGCTCGAAGCTGAACAGATGAACAAAGAGATTCCGGCTTTCGCCCCAGGCGACACCGTAATCGTCCAGGTTAAAGTGAAGGAAGGCGACCGTTCGCGTCTGCAGGCCTTCGAAGGCGTGGTAATTGCCAAGCGTAACCGTGGTCTGAACAGTGCCTTCACTGTGCGCAAGATCTCCAACGGTGTTGGCGTTGAGCGTACTTTCCAGACCTACTCGCCGCTGGTTGACAGCCTGAGCGTCAAGCGCCGCGGTGACGTGCGCAAGGCCAAGCTGTACTACCTCCGCGAGCTGTCCGGCAAGGCCGCCCGCATCAAGGAGAAGCTGGTTTAATCCGCTTCCCTGTCGAAAAAAGCAGCCTGCGGGCTGCTTTTTTTATGCCTGTATCAATCCAGTGTGTAACCCGCTTCGCCATTTACGAGCAGCAACAAGCACAACAGCATGCCCATGGCGGTTGCAGTCATTTCAGGTAGTAATGGCATGACCCCGAGAGAGCAGGAAATCCAGCGGCGCACGGCGCTGTCGGAAAGTCGCGTGACCAAGACGGTGTTCCCGTTCACCACCAATCACCACAACACCTTGTTTGGCGGCACGGCGCTGGCCTGGATGGACGAGGTGTCGTTCATCGCGGCGACACGCTTCTGCCGTTTGCCGCTGGTGACCGTGTCCAGCGATCGCATCGACTTCAAACATGCGATAGCCGCAGGTTCCATCGTCGAGCTGGTGGGGCGGGTGATCAAGGTTGGGCGCACCAGCCTCAAGGTCGAAGTTGAGGTGTTTGTCGAAAGCATGTCCCAGGATGGGCGGGAGAAAGCGATCAGCGGGGTGTTCAGTTTTGTCGCCATTGGTGACGACAACAAGCCGATTCCCGTGCTGCCTGGCTATCCGGAAGATCCCGGCGTCAGTGTTTGAGGCAGAAAAAAGGCGCCTGCAGGCGCCTTTTTCATGGGGCATGACTCAGGGGCGAACCTTGATGGTCAGTGAGGCCTGGGACAGGTCGATGTCCTGAATGCTCAGGCTGCCGAAGCTCTGGGTGGTAGGTGCACCGGCAACGCGGATATTGTCGAAGCGCATCTCGCCGATGGAGCTGGGCAGGCGCACGTTGATCGAGCCATCGGGGTTGATGGTCGAGGTCATGTGAGCGGGGTCATAGACCACATCGTGAGCGCTGTACTCGGATTCGAGATTGTCGAGTACCGGCATCACCAACTTGGCCAGTTTCTCCATGGTGCCCAGACCGTCCCCATGCTTGGCGGTGAGTACCAGTTGCTGCAGGGTGTCATCCAGGCCCTGGGCGTGCACATCGCCCATCTCCAGTTCCGACAGTGGCTGCATGCCCAGGCTGTCGATGTTCTGGCTGGCCACGATATCGACGTCGGGTCGCTGGCTGGCCAGTATTGGCTGGAAGGGCATCATCATGGCAGCCACCAGCGTGGTGACCAGGCGCAGGTTGGTCTGTTTGCGCAGGGCTTTGTGCAGCTGTTTCTCGGTGACCAGGCCTTGCTCGATGAGGATTTCACCGAGGCGCTTATTGCTGGTCAGCTGCAGTTGGATAGCCGCATCCAGCTGCTGGGAGGTAATCAGATTCTTGTTGATCAGAATCTGACCAAGGCGTGAGTGCTGGTGATTGGACATGATCAATTGACCGCAGTCTGGATAGTGGCAGAGTGAAATCATGGCTGCATCGGCGAAAAGTGTCACCCAACCTAGGATAGGTGGTCAGTCGCGACTGTCACGTTTATTCGCGTTGCGCATGACTGGCGGTAACGTCGCACAACGAGGTGTGTCGGCTGGTGTCGGCGGTACCACGGATAATTGCTGGAGGGGTGGGCGTGGCTGTGGAAAACTTTGTGCAATCGGTTCTGCTGAAGAGTTGCCATGAGTGCCCGTGAACACCCTCTGATCGATGAATACCTCGACAGCCTGTGGCTGGAAAAGGGGCTGTCTGTGCATAGCCGCACGGCCTACCGCAGCGATCTTGAGCAGTTGCATGGCTGGTTGCATGAGCAAGGCATCGACCTCGCTCAGGCGGGGCGCGATGTGTTGCTGGATCACCTTTCGTGGCGCCTGCAGGCAGGTTACCAGGCGCGTTCCACGGCTCGTTTCCTTTCGGCACTGCGTGGTTTTTATCGCTATCTGCTGCGGCAGGGGCGGATTGTTGAGGATCCGACCTTGCAGGTGGCGATGCCAAAGGTCGGTCGACCCCTGCCTAAGTCGTTGTCCGAGGCCGATGTCGAAGCGCTGTTGGCGGCGCCTGACATTGCCGAGCCGCTGGGCTTGCGCGATCGCTGCATGCTTGAGGTGCTGTATGCCTGCGGTTTGCGTGTGACAGAGCTGGTGTCGCTGACCCTGGAGCAGCTCAATCCACGCCAGGGTGTGTTGCGGGTCTTCGGCAAGGGCAGCAAGGAG
>CALMID010000280.1 GCA_937863915.1 uncultured Pseudomonas sp. | reverse complement strand
ACACCGGTTTTGCTTTGACGCTTGGACATGATGGCATACCTATTTGGATTCACAGTTGGACTGTGTGAAATCCAGTGCCATCAAATCGTGCCTGAAACCCGCGGTTTAGACGGGTTTCAGGCTTTATTTGGTGGAGCCGGGGGGATTTGAACCCCCGTCCGCCAGTTCGCCGCTATCGGTTCTACATGCGTAGCCATCTCTATTGAGTTAACTCCGCGCGGCCCGAGTGGCAGGGTGCTTGGAGCGAGCTGCATAAGTTTTAGCCGTTACACCTGCAGCGAGTTTGGCGGCGATCCTGTTCTATCTGACTGACCAAATCTTCGGGTTTACAGGCATCCCCTAGGGTCAGCTAGCGGCACTTAGGCGGCTAGGGCGTAGTTGTCGTCGTTGGCAACTATAAGTTTGCAACAGTGGATTTACGAGTTCTGTTACCAACTCGGCATGCCCCTCAAGTTTTGTTACCGGCGTCGAATCCTAATCGGCCCCAAAACGGTGGTGCTTGGTAGTACGACGCGCAGTGTACGGCAAAGGTTCCGCAGCGTCGACCAGCGGAAGGTCATACACTATCGCCTCAGGTTGCTGGAGGGATCACGATGAGCCGCGGTGCACTGCCAGGATGGGCGTATGGCTGTTGAGCGCAAACCGCTTTTTAGCTGGGTTTGGCGTGCCTTTGTGCAGAGTGCGTTGGTGCCTTTGGTGTTGGTGGAGTCGGTGCTGATTGCCGTGTATCTGCTGACCAACGGAGCGATCCGTGATGCTCAGGTCGAGCATTTGCATGAGACGGCGCTGGAGAGTCTGGATGTGGCCGTGCAGCGTGAGGCGCGGGTGATCGACGGGCAGTTGCGTGGGTTGATCAGTCACCTGCAGGTCTATCGCGATGCTATTGCTATTGCCCTGCAGGATCGGCGTTATCAGCCAGATCCGCTGGAGATTGCCCGGCATGCCATCACGCCTTCCGGGGTGTTCTACAGCCTTCGCGATGAGGGGCGCGCGGCATCGTTTTATTCGGCCAGTACGCCGCCTGCGCAGCAGGATCATGCCAAGGCATTGCGCCTGGCACAGGTCGATCCGTTGATGGCATCGATCCGCTCGGCCAACTCGCAGGTATCGGCGATCTATTTCAATACCTGGGACAGTTACAACCGGATTCTGCCGTTCTTCATGACGCCCGAGCAGTATCCGCATGACATGGTCATTCCCGAGTACAACTTCTATTACCTCGCCGATGCCAGGCACAACCCGGCGCGGCGCGAGGTGTGGACCGATGTCTATCTGGACCCGGCAGGGCTTGGCTGGATGATGTCGGCGATTGCGCCCGTGTATCGCGGCGATTTTCTTGAGGGTGTCGCCGGCCTGGACCTGACCGTGGGCAAGCTGCTTGAGCAGATCAGTCGCTTGAGCGTGCCGTGGTCCGGCTACGCCATGCTGGTCAGTCGCGACGGCCGCATTCTGGCCCTGCCGCCTGCGGGTGAGGCTGATTTCGGCCTGCGTGAGCTGACGCATTACTCCTACGACGAGGCGGTGCGACGCGAGCAGCTCAAGCCGGAGGACTTCCGTCTCGATCTTAATCTGAGTTTGCAGCCGCTGGCCCGCCGCGTGGTCAGTACCACCAGTGGTGTGGATGAGGTGCTGCTCGGCGGACGCCAGCAGTTGGTGGCCTGGA
This sequence comes from uncultured Pseudomonas sp., assembly GCA_937863915.1. Taxonomy (GTDB): domain Bacteria; phylum Pseudomonadota; class Gammaproteobacteria; order Pseudomonadales; family Pseudomonadaceae; genus Aquipseudomonas. The sequence continues at coordinate 4,750 of CALMID010000280.1, read as the reverse complement.
GCGAGATTGAGCAGACCGGCTGGCGCCTGCTGATGGTTATGGATGAGGATCGGGTGTTTGCCCAGACCAACAGTCTGGCGCAACGCTATCTGAATCTGGGCTACTGGCTGATTGCGGGTCTGGTGGCTTTCTACGTGGTGTTCTTTGCCCTGATGTGGCTGCGCGCGCGGCGTTTGAGCCATTTCCTGGCAGATCCCATCAGCGGGGTGATGGCGATGATGCGGCAGATCGGCGAGGGCAACTACCAGCCGTCGATGCAGCATTCGAGCATCAGCGAGCTGGAGGATATGGCGCAGGCTGTGGTGCAGACGGGCACGCATCTGGCGGATAGCGAGCATGAGCGCTGGAAGGCGCAGCAGCATTTGCAGGTGGTGCTGGAAGGTACGACTGAGAGCATCTGGGATGTCGATGTGGTCCAGCAGAGCATGCAGATCAGCGGCCGTTTCATTCGTCGTTTTGGGCTGCCGGAAGGGCGTTTGCCGCTGCGGCAGTTCAACGAGCGCATTCATCCTCAAGACCGTGAGCGTGTTCGGCAGCTGCGCCAGCGTCTGATCGTGCAGGGTGGTGCCTTCGATGCTGAATATCGCTTCGCCGATGCCCAGGGGCAGTACGCCTGGCTGCTCAGCCGCGGCCGTGTGATTGAGCGTGACGAGCGCGGACAGGCGTTGCGTATCAGCGGTACGCATATGGATGTCTCCAGACTCAAGGCGGTGGAGGAGGAGTTGCGCACGGCAAGTGCGCAGGCGCAGGCGGCCAGCCAGGCCAAAAGTCGCTTCCTGTCGAGCATGAGTCATGAGCTGCGCACACCGCTCAATGCCATCAATGGTTTTGCCCAGCTGATCGAGCTGGAGTGTGAAAGCCGCGAGGGGCTTGAGCTGCCGCGTGGCTATGCACGCGAGATCATCGTGGCCAGCCAGCACCTGACCTCGCTGGTCGATGACATCCTCGATCTGTCGAGCCTGGAATACGGCCGTCAGCAACTACTGGTCGAGGCTGTCAGCGTGGCGGAGATGCTGCGCAGCTGTGCCGAGTTGATTCAGCCAGAGGTGCAGTCTCGGTGCATGCGACTGTTGCTGGAGCCGGTGGCCGGTGATCTGTATGTGCAGGCGGACAGTCGCCGTCTGCGTCAGGTTTTGGTCAATCTGTTGTCCAACGCGCTCAAGTACAACACTGACGGGGGCGAGGTGCGCCTGGGTGTCGACCTGGGCGCGGAGTTCATCCGCCTGTGGGTGGAAGATCAGGGGCCGGGGCTGACAGCTGCGCAGCAGCAACAGCTGTTTCAGCCCTTCCAGCGTCTGGGGCGAGAGAACTCGAATACCCCCGGCACTGGCATCGGCTTGGTGCTCTGCCGCGAGCTGGCGCTGCTGATGGGCGGGCAGGTGGGCGTGCGCAGTGCGCCGGGGCAGGGGTGTCGTTTCTGGATCGAGTTGCCGCGGGTGTCTGCGCCCACTGCGGTCGGCAGCGAAGATCCGGTTCCGCCGCTGGCAGCGGCGCGTCCGCAGCTCTTGTGTGTCGAGGATCATCCGGCCAGTCTGAAGGTGGTGCAGGAGGCGTTGCGTGGCCTGGCGGATGTGCGGGGCGCGAGCACTCTGCGTCTGGCGCGAGAGTATCTGGCGCAAGGACTGCCGGCTTTGCTGTTGCTGGATATCGACCTGCCGGATGGCAGTGGTCTGGAGCTGCTCGACGAGCTGCGTGATCGGCGCGTGCCCGTTCTGGTGGTCAGCGCGGTTGCAGATGAGCGAGTGTTTAGCGAGGCGCTGGCGCGAGGTGCGGTGGGTTGCCTGGTCAAGCCGCTGGACTTGCAGCGGCTACGCGAACAGGTGCGCCAGCAGTTGCTCTGAGGCAGCTGGCGCCTTAGCGCTGTTCGTGGCGGACGGCGCGCTGGATCTCGCGGTTGGAGTCGCGTTCCTTTTCCACGTCGCGCTTGTCGAATTCCTTCTTGCCCTTGGCCAGGGCAATTTCGCACTTGATCAGGTGCTTCTTCCAGTACAGCTTCAGGCAGACGCAGGCATAGCCCTTCTGCTGCACGGCGCCAAACAGCTTGCCCAGCTCGCGCTTGTGCAGCAGCAGTTTGCGGGTGCGCAGCGGATCGGCGATCACGTGAGTGCTGGCAGTCGTCAGCGGGGTGATGTGGCTGCCCAGCAGCCAGGCTTCACCATCCTTGAGCAGGACATAGCTGTCGACCAGCTGTGCCTTGCCGGCGCGCAGGCTTTTCACTTCCCAGCCGGACAGGGCGAGACCCGCCTCGAAGCGGTGCTCGATGAAATAGTCGTGCAGCGCCTTCTTGTTCTGCGCGATGGTGCCTTCGGGGTGTTTCTTTTGCTTAGCCATAGGGGCGGCATTATAAGGACGCCGAGGGCGCTCCGCCATGCCGCCGTGCTTGAGGGGCGAGCCGATATCTCCGACAATTCCCGCGCACATCTCGCCACGCGCCTTCAGAAGCGTCGTGGCGCTCAATCGCAGGCGGAAGAAGTCAGATTATGAGTACCCATATCCAGCGTTCGGCCTTGTTGCCCTTTCCGGCGCAGGCCCTGTATGCGTTGGTCAACGATGTGGCGCGGTATCCGGAGTTTCTGCCCTGGTGCGCCGCTGCCTCGGTGCTGGAAGAAACGCCCGAACTGATGCGGGCCGGGCTTACGGTGGCCAAGGGCAGCATCAGTCAGCGCTTTGTCACCCGCAACACCCTGACGCCGGGGGCCAGTATCGAGATGAACCTCGAAGAGGGGCCGTTCAGTCAGTTGCATGGTGTCTGGCAGTTCAAGGCCCTGGGCGACAAGGCCTGCAAGATCAGTCTCGACCTGACCTTCGATTACGCCGGGCCTTTGGTCAAAGCTACGCTGGGGCCACTGTTCACCCAGGCCGCCAATACCCTGGTCGATGCTTTTTGTCAGAGGGCGAAGCAACTTCATGGATAAGCAGACGCTGGTTGTCGAGGTAGTCTATGCCCTGGCGGACAAACAGAAGCTACTGAGCCTCAGTGTGCCGCGTGGCACCACGGTGCGTGAGGTGGCGTTGCGCTCGGGGATGGAGGCTTTTTTCCCGGGGCTCGATCTGGCAGCTGCGCCGCTGGGGATTTTCGGCAAGGAGGTCAGTAAGCCGGATGAGCGTGTGATCGAGGAGGGCGAGCGGGTGGAGATTTACCGGCCGCTGATTGCCGACCCCAAGGAGGTGCGCAAGCAGCGCGCGGCCAAGGCGGCTCAAGCTAAACAGGCCGACGAAAACACCGGTGTGTGAGTGATACGCACAAAAAAGCCCGGCACTTGCCGGGCTTTTTCTGATTGCCGAATTACTCGGGCATGGGCTCCAGCGGTTCCGGGGTCGGCACTGGAATGGCTTCCACGCTGTCGACTTCCTGCTGGATCTGTTCTTCCAGTGAGCCAGGGGCTGCGCGCTCGATGAGTTCGCTTTGCGGCTTGCTGCTGTCGGATGGCGTGACGCGGGTTTCACTGCCGCTGCCGCGGATTTCGTCGTCACGGGAAACACCGGGCATGAAGTCACCGGACAGGCCAGCCAATTGATCGTTATTGAAGATCAGGCTGACGCGTTCCTGCTGGCGTTGTCCGCCGCCGGGCTGGATGCTGTACAGATAATCCCAGCGATTGGCGTGGAAAGTGTCGGTAATCAGCGGGTTACCCATGATAAACCGCACTTGCCGTCGGGTCATTCCGGGCTTGAGCTGGTCTATCATGTCCTGCGTTACGACGTTGCCCTGCTGGATGTCGATTTTGTACACCCCGGGAAAAGAACAGCCGGCAAGTGCGGCGAGCCCGACAAGGGTGAGACTGGTCAGCATGAGCTTGGCTTTTTGCATCAAGGGGCGACTTCCACTATCTTGGGGCCACGAAAAATCCCGATGATACCCGCATTGCGGAGTGCTGCGAAGCACTCCAGCCGAGAAAGCTGACCATGGTAGAAAATAGCGAACTGCGCAAAGCCGGCCTCAAAGTGACCCTGCCACGGGTCAAGATCCTGCAGATGTTGGACTCTGCCGGTCTGCGTCACATGAGTGCCGAAGATGTCTACAAGGCGTTGATGGAGGCGGGCGAGGATGTTGGCCTGGCGACCGTCTATCGCGTGCTGACCCAGTTCGAGGCGGCAGGTCTGGTGGTACGGCATAACTTCGACGGCGGCCATGCGGTTTTCGAGCTGGCCGATGGCGGCCATCATGATCACATGGTGTGCGTTGATACCGGCGAAGTGATCGAGTTCATCGATCCGGCGATCGAGAAACGGCAGAAGGAAATCGTCGCCGAGCACGGATTCGAGCTGGTCGATCACAACCTGGTGCTGTACGTGCGCAAGAAGAGTTAATTACTCTCTGTATAAGCAAGAACGGCGACCCAGGGTCGCCGTTCTGCATTTAGCGGCGCAGTTCAGGCGCAGCTGGCCGCCAGCATTTTACGGGCGTGAGCGAGGGATTCTTCGGTCAGATCGAGGCCGCCGAGCATGCGTGCCACTTCCTCGATGCGCTGTTCGGCGTCCAGTGTGGCGACGGCGGTGCGGGTTTCCTCACTGCCGCGCTGCTTGTGCACGAATAGATGCTGGTGACCCTGGGCAGCGACCTGCGGCAGGTGAGTGACAGTGAGTACCTGGCCGCGCTCGCCGAGCCTGCGCAGCAACTGGCCGACCACTTCGGCTGTGGGGCCGCCAATGCCTACGTCGACTTCATCGAATACCAGGGTGGGCACGCGCGAGGTTTGTGCGGTGATCACCTGGATGGCCAGGCTGATGCGTGACAGCTCGCCGCCGG
>CALMID010000279.1 GCA_937863915.1 uncultured Pseudomonas sp. | reverse complement strand
GGAATGCCTTGGTAGAGAACTGCTGCTTTAGCGTTTCCTCTTGTGCACGCTCATTGTCCAACTGCAACTGTAGGTCACCCAGATGGAGGTAGTAGCCCAGACCGAGCACTGCTACCAAGAGAATAATACAAGTTAAAAACTTAATCGGTGCTGGCCAAGACCCTAAGTTGTTGACATCTAGATCATTGATATCAATCTTGCGTAGAGATTCGAGGGAGTCAGAAAAACTCATTTATTCAAACCTCCGACCTTAGGATCTTCAGCTACCGCAGGCTGAGTCTGCTGGACCGTCAACAAAAATACGTTTGCCTGATCCACTGCGCCTGCAGTTACTGCCTTGACCTCAGACAAGTTCGGCAACTCAAGCCATTCGGAAGCATCCAGATTACGCATCAAGTTGGATACTCGATTATTAGACTCGGCTGCACCGGCAATAGTGATAGCCTTGCCTGCCATTTTTACGCTTGAGAAATACACGCCATCAGGCAACGTACGCACCAACTGGTCAAATACACGGCCGATCACTGGCCGATTACCCTGCAGATCCTGAATAATCTTCATCCGCTCCAGCAACTGCTCTTTTTTGGTTTTCAGCTCACTGATTTCCTTGATGCGTGCATCCAGAACAGCAATCTCTTTGCGTACAAACTCATTACGCGCCATTTGAGTTTCAATCTGCGCATTCAAATACTGCGAAGCCAAGAACAGCAAACCAGCACCAATGCCGATAAAGGCAACCATCGCCACAAGAAAACGCTGCTTGCGCTCCTCGCGTAACTGCTCGCGCCAAGGTAGGAGGTTGATCCGTGCCATTAGTCGAAACTCCTCATTGCCAAACCGCAAGCAATCATCAAGGACGGCGCATCACTGGCCAACGCGCCCGCATTCACCTTGCCACTTAATGCCATGTCGGCAAAAGGATTAGCCACCAAGGTAGGAGTACCGATTTTCTGCTGGATGAGTCGATCTAGGTCAGCAATGGACGCAGTCCCACCAGCGAGCAGAATGTAATCAACTTCGTTGAACTGCCCCGCGGCAAAGAAAAACTGCAAGGAGCGAGAGACCTGCTGCACAACAGCGTCCTTGAAGGGCTGCAACACTTCAGACTCATAATCATCCGGAAGGCCACCCTGCTTCTTGGCGAGACCCGCCTCTTCCACAGACAGGCCATAGCGGCGCTGAATCTCTTCCGTAAGCTGTCGACCACCAAAGAGCTGTTCACGCGTGTAAATCGTCTTGCCACCATGCAAAACACTCAGCGTAGTCATGGTCGCACCGACATCGACCACTGCCACAGTCAGATCATCCTGGCCAGCACCCAGCTGTGGCAGCATCAAAGAATAGGCACGCTCCAAAGCGTATGCCTCAACGTCGACAACCTTGGCCGTCAACCCCGCAAGCGCAAGCGCGGCCTCACGCACTTCAACGTTTTCCTTGCGACACGCGGCCAGAAGGACTTCGACACGCTCAGGGTTTCTCGCAGAAACACCCTGCACCTCAAAGTCAATCGCTACTTCTTCGAGAGGGTAAGGAATGTACTGGTCAGCCTCGATCTTCAGCTGATTTTCCAGCTCATCATCCGAGAGACCGGCTTCCATTTCGATCGTCTTGGTAATCACTGCAGAACCAGCAACAGCCACTGCAACCATACGCGCACTGGTCTTTGCCTTGGCGAGGACACGCGTCAAAGCCTGCCCCACACCCTCCAGTTCGGCGATGTTCTTTTCGACAACAGCATTTGGGGGGAGCGGCTCGACGGCGTAGGCCTCCACTTTGTAGCGGCTACCTGAGCGACTCAGTTCAAGGAGCTTGACCGAGGTCGAACTGATATCGATCCCCAGCAGCGTGTTCGCTTTCTTATTGAGCCCTAGCACGACCGATTTCCTATCAGCATCCGTAACTTACGGACGATTTATGTTTTTCCACATTAAATAACAGTCTTGACAGAAGCGCAAATGGCTACCCAGGAAAAAAAACGCTTATAATGTGAACAGCTTTTCCCTTTCAGCCCCGCCTTCCTCATAACCCATTCTTTTAACTGGAAATCCAATAGCCTTGATGCGCTTGTTGAAGCTTTTCTGGTGGTCCGGCGTCGCCATTTTTTGTGGCCTGCTGCTCAGCTTGAGCGGCACCTACCTCTATCTTAGTCCCGGCTTGCCATCCGTCGAGTCGCTGCGCACGATCAAACTGCAGATACCTCTCAGGGTGTACAGCCAAGACGGCAAGCTGATCGCCGAGTTTGGAGAAATGCGCCGCTCGCCCATCAGCTTCCAGCAGATCCCCAGCGACTTTACCAACGCCATCCTGGCAGCTGAAGACGATAATTTCGCTAACCATTATGGTGTCGACCCAAGCAGTTTGATGCGTGCTGCCACGCAAATTTTGCAAAGCGGCCAGATCCAGAGCGGCGGCAGCACCATCACCATGCAGGTGGCGAAGAACTTCTTCCTCACCAGTGAGCGTAGCTTCTCGCGCAAGATCAACGAAATCCTGCTGGCCTTGCAGATCGAGCGCGAGCTGAGCAAGGACGAAATCCTTGAGCTCTACATCAACAAAATCTACCTCGGGAATCGCGCCTATGGCATTGAAGCCGCGGCCCAGGTCTATTACGGCAAAAGTATCAACCAGCTCAGCCTCGCCCAGCTGGCGATGATCGCCGGACTGCCCAAGGCACCTTCGCGATTCAACCCGCTGATCAACCCACAGCGCAGCAAAGAGCGTCGCGACTGGATTCTTGGTCGCATGCTGAAACTAGGCAAAATTGACCAAGCCCGATACGAGGCCGCACTCGCCGAGCCGATAGAAGTCACCCATCACGTTGCCACACCTGAGCTGCAGGCTCCTTACATTGCCGAAATGGCCCGCGCGGAGATGGTCGGTCGCTATGGCAGCGACGCCTACACCGAAGGTTTCTCGGTGATCACAACTACACCCAGCCAGCTGCAGACGGCGGCCACCCGCGCAGTGCAATCGGGCCTGATCGAATACGATCAACGCCATGGTTATCGAGGGCCCGAAGCACGCTTTCCTGGCATGACGCCACAGAGCTGGACGCAGGAGCTGCTCAAGCAGAAGACACTGGGCATCCTCGAGCCAGCCATTGTCACCCAGGTTGAGAAAAGCGGGCTGCTGGTACTCACCCGCTCCGGGCAGGAAGAAAGCATCAGCTGGGACAGCATGAAATGGGCGCGCCCCTTTCTGAATACCAATAGCCTCGGAGCACGCCCGCAAAACCCAAGCAGCGTCGCCACCATTGGTGATCTGATTCGCGTCGAGCGCATGCCGGATGGCAGTCTGGCATTCCGTCAGCTTCCCGCCGCGCAAAGCGCGCTGGTGTCGCTAGACCCAAGCAACGGAGCCATACGCGCCCTGGTCGGCGGTTTCTCCTTCGAACAGAGCAACTACAACCGCGCCGCCCAAGCCAAGCGCCAACCTGGCTCCAGCTTCAAACCCTTCATTTATGCCGCAGCGCTGGATAATGGCTTCACCGCCGCCAGCCTGGTGAACGATGCCCCTATCGTGTTCCAGGAAGCAGGCATGGAAGAAGCCTGGCGCCCGAAGAACGACAACAACACCTTTCTTGGCCCGATTCGCCTGCGTGAAGCGCTGTACAAGTCACGCAACCTGGTGTCGATTCGCCTGCTGCAAACCATCGGCATCGACTATGCGCTCAACTACGCTACCCGCTTCGGTTTCAAACGAGACGAATTACCACGCAATCTCTCCCTTGCCCTGGGTACCGCCACGCTCACGCCGCTGGAAATTGCCACTGGCTGGAGCGTTCTTGCCAATGGCGGATACCGCGTTTCACCGTACCTGATTGAGCAGATCAGCGACCGAACCGGCAACGTGGTTTTCCGCGCCAATCCGGCCAGCGTGCCATCAACAGACCCCAACCCCACAGAAACCGAAGCCACCGGTTTGGCTAGCAGCACGACGACCGAAACCAAGCCTGCGGAACGAGTCGTTGATGAACGCACGACGTACATCATGACCTCCATGCTGCAGGATGTTATCCGGCGAGGTACCGGGCGCCGCGCACTCGCCATGGGTCGAAACGATCTGGCTGGCAAGACAGGCACCACCAACGAGTCCAAGGACAGCTGGTTCTCCGGCTACAATGCCGACTATGTAACGACCGTCTGGGCCGGCTTCGATCAACCGGAAAGCCTCGGGCGCACCGAATACGGCGGCACGGTTGCCCTGCCGATCTGGATGAACTACATGAGTGTCGCGCTCAAGGACAAGCCTGAACACCTTCAGCCAGAACCAGCCGGCATACTCAGCCTGCGCATTGACCCGCAGAGCGGGCGCGCAGCCGCACCAGGCGCCAATGATGCCTATTTCGAGGTATTCAAGAGCGAGGATACACCGCCGCCAACCAGTGAAGTGGATGGCTTCGGCAGCGTTCCCGGTAGCCCCCTGCCAGAAGACGAAAGCGGCAGCGCGCCAATGGATCTGTTCTGATTCACAAGTCCCAATAAAAAAGCCCCGCCGAAGCGGGGCTTTTTTATTGGGCCGTCCAATCAGCCGTTAAACACATCGCTAACGGACTGCAGCGGGTAATGCTTCGGGTACGGCAGGGTCGCCACACCACTGTCGATAGCAGCCTTGGCCACGGCATCGCAAACCACGGTGATCAGCCGCGCATCCATCGGTTTCGGAATGATGTACTCACGACCAAAGCTCAGCGCAATACCGCCATAGGCATCGCAGACTTCCTGCGGCACCGGCAGTTTGGCCAGCTCGCGCAGGGCGTGGGCAGCGGCAATTTTCATCTCTTCATTGATACGCGTCGCACGTACATCGAGAGCGCCACGGAAGATGAAGGGGAAGCCCAGCACGTTGTTGACCTGGTTCGGGTAATCCGAACGACCGGTCGCCATGATTACGTCCGGACGCGCTTCGCGCGCCAGATCCGGCTTGATCTCCGGATCCGGGTTGGAACAGGCGAAGACGATCGGATCACGCGCCATGCGCTTGAGATCATCGGCACTGAGCAGGTTGGCACCCGACAGACCAACGAATACGTCAGCACCGTCCAGCGCATCGGACAGAGTGCGCTTGTCGGTCTCGTGTGCGAACACGGCCTTGTACTGGTTGAGGTCGTCACGCTTGGAGTGAATGACACCTTTGCGGTCGATCATGAAGATATTTTCAACCTTGGCGCCCATGCTCACCAGCAGCTTCATGCAGGAGATCGCAGCAGCACCCGCGCCGAGGCAGACAATCTTGGCTTCCGGCAGGGTCTTGCCGGTGATTTCCAGAGCATTGAGCATGCCGGCGGCCGTCACGATGGCAGTACCGTGCTGATCATCGTGGAACACCGGAATGTCGCACTGCTCGATCAGCGCGCGCTCGATCTCGAAGCACTCGGGAGCCTTGATGTCTTCGAGGTTGATGCCGCCGAAAGTGATGGAGATACGCTTGACGGTATCAATGAACGCCTGAGGGCTTTCAGCGTCGACCTCGATATCGAACACGTCGATACCGGCGAAGCGCTTGAACAGCACGCCCTTGCCTTCCATCACCGGCTTGGAGGCCAGCGGACCCAGATTACCCAGGCCGAGAATGGCGGTGCCGTCGGAAATCACCGCGACCAGGTTGCCCTTGCCGGTATAGCGATAGGCCAGATCAGGATCACGCGCGATCTCACGCACAGGCTCGGCCACACCAGGGCTGTAGGCCAGCGACAGGTCGCGGGCAGTCGCCGTCGGCTTGGTCAGCTCAACGCTGAGTTTTCCGGGACGAGGATTGGCGTGGTATTCAAGCGCGGCGGTTTTCAGATCGGACATGTTCGCTATTCCGCTAGGTGATGTACAACAGGGGCTGGGAGCATACGGCAAAGCCGCCCGCAGCCTCAAGGTCAATCCCCAGAAAGGCTAGTCGAGAATCTTCAGCCATTCGCCGTTTTTGGCCTCCCCGTCCGGGTACAGGCCATTGAGCAGACGCAAGCGTGCCAGCGCCTCGTCAGGCTTGCTGCTCTTGCCAATGAAGTCTCGCAACTGCTGACCCGTCTGCACTTTGACCAGCTTAAGCCGACGAGGCTCGGCCAGCTTGCGCTCATCGGCACGCAGCGGCCGGAAGCTCTTGATGACCTGCATGAACGCATCATCCCAGGCCTGCAGCGAACCCTCACGGACCACGCCGATAAACTGATAGGCGTGCCGGCCATGCATCACCACCGCGACACGGCGTGCTGGGCGCCCCGGGAGAATGCCGACCACCCCATCCTGTCCCGACAGCGGCAGCTGCTCACGCACCTGCCCGCCCGCCTTGCGCTGCAGGAACTCGGCAGCCGACTCACCCTCACGGGCATCACCCAGAGTCATGGCCATCAGCGCCTGCTCATCGGGGGACTGGCCGATCAGCACGTCGGGACGATTATCCAGCGCCCAGCCCTGCGGATAGCGCAGCGTAAAGTTGAGATAACGGTGATAGAACGCCGACCCGCGCCGCACACCGGTGTCCGCCGAATCACCGAAGGGCAGCCCCTGAATACGCTGCAAATACTCATCGCGCCGTGCCTCCTGGCCAGTTCCCGCCGCCAGCGCACTGGCCGGTCCGACCACCTGCTGCAGACGCGTATCGTGATCGGGGTGCGTATCAAACAGGCCGTGATAGCTGGACGGCGGTTCGGCCTGCCCCTTGGCGCGCGCCTGATCGCGGGCGAAATCGCTCTGCGCCTTGAGCACCTTGACCACCTCGATCATCGCGCGCGGATCGTAGCCACTGCGCGCCAGGTACTGAGCGCCGAGACCATCGGCCTCCAGCTCCATGTCGCGCCCATAGCCGCTGACCACCGCGCCGCCCAGCACATTGGTGATATCTGCCGCGGCACCCACCCCCGTCCCGATCGCGACGGCCTGCCCGAGAATGCCCCAGGCGGCGGACTGACTCTGCTGGCGCACACTGTGGCGCGCCGTGACATGCCCCACTTCGTGGCCAAGCACGGCCGCCAGCTCAGCCTCGGAATTGAGATAAGCCATCAACCCGCGATGGATGTAGATATAACCGCCCGGCAAAGCGAAGGCGTTGATATCCGGGGAGTCGACCACGGTAAAACGGTAGGCCAGGTTGCTGCGGTGACTGTAGCGAGCCACGCGCTCGCCCACCTGTTGCACATAGGCCTGCAGCGCCTCGTCAGGGTAGCGCGGGTACTGCTTGGCGATTTCCTGGTTGTACTGGCGCCCCATGGCGAGCTCCTGCTGCTCGCTCATCATCACGAAGTCGCTGCGCCCGGTGGCCGGATTGACCGCACATCCAACCAGCGACTGCAACAACACCAGCAGACCGACGAGTCCCAACGCTTTCATGGTTGCACCTCCAGCATCCGCGGATGCGATATCTGCAGCAGCCAGCGCGCTTGTCCGGGCTTGAGCCCACCACGTCGCGCTCGATCAATCACCCAGCCACGCACCTCAACTTCGCGCCCAGTCAGCGCCTGGAGGTCAGCGACTGCGAAATGCTTCAACTGCTTACTTGGCACCTGGATCACCAGCGGCCCGACCATTTCCAGCCACAGCCCGCCGCGATTGCGATCAACGCGCTCGACCTTGCCCCGAAGCAGGGCAAAACCACCCTGGGCCAACTGACTGGCCTGCCGCTGCGGACTGCTCCGCCACACGCCGAGGCGCGCCGCACGCGCCTGCTGTTCGGCCCGCGCCTGGCAGTCGGCCAGTGCGACATTGGGTGCCAACGCCACCATGAAGCCCAGCCCCTCGGCGAGCAATTGCTCTTCGAGATTACGTCCGCGAGCATCGAAGGCATGCGCCAACACTCGTCCATAGTGATCGCGGGCCTGCTGACCATTGACCAGCCGCACGCGCTGCCCGCTATCTCTGAGCAGCTCGGCCAGACGCCGCTGTGCCTGCTGCGCCAGCGGCTCGGCAGGACGACCATGATGAGCCAGTTCCGGCGCATTCACGCCGATCAGGCGCACGCTGCGACCATCTGCCAACTTGAGCGTATCGCCATCCACCGCACGCTCGACGCGCACCTCCTGGCCAGCAGAAGGCGCCAGGCAGGCAGCCGCTGCCGGCCCCAGCCAAATCGCAGAAACGAAAAAGGCGCCCACCAGGGACGCCTTTTTCAGCAGCACGGAACAACCCATAAGGTTGCTGCCTTCAGCCCAATTACTTGGTGCCGAACACGCCGAAACGCTGCTTGAAGCGGTCGATACGGCCGCCGGTATCCAGAACTTTCTGCTTACCGGTGTAGAACGGGTGGCACTCGGAGCAAACGTCGAGGCTCAGGTCCTTGCACAGGGTGGAACGGGTCTTGACCACGTTGCCGCAGCTGCAAGTCGCGGTAACTTCTTCGTACTTCGGATGGATGTCCGCTTTCATGATGATTCCTCAGGGCGTGGTGTGCCGCCACCTGGAGTTGTTTCCAGGCACCGCACGAAAAATCGGGCAGCGGATGATACCAGACCACCCCGTCGTTGCAAGCAATGGGCAAATACTGCGCGATAGGCGGACATGCTAGCATCCACGGCCTGTTCGGAGCCTACCGTGTCCCCCGTAATCCTGCGCCTTGCCCTGCCTTCGCCACTGCGTCGGCTGTTCGACTACCTGCCTCCTGCCGGCGTGCCCGCGACCGTCCTGCAGCCGGGCATGCGCTTGCGCGTGCCCTTTGGCCGGCGCGAGATCATCGGCATTCTCGTCGAACTGACGGAGCACTCCGAGGTGCCGGCTGAAAAGCTGCGCCCGGCCCTGCAGTTGCTGGATCGCCAGCCACCGCTGCCAGCCAGTCTGTTCAAGCTCAGCCTGTGGGCCGCGCAGTACTACCAGCACAGCCTCGGCGACACTTTCGCCTGGGCCCTGCCAACCCTGCTGCGCCAGGGCGAACCCGCCGAGACGCGCATCGAGCGAATCTGGCATGTCAGCCCCGGCGCACAACTGGATGACCCGCGCCTGAGTCGCGCCCCGCGTCAGCTTGAAGCCCTGCGCGCCCTTAGCCAACACCCCCATGGCGTGCCCCAGGCCTTGCTGGAACGCCTGCAACTCAATCGCGACAGCCTCAAACTGCTGCTCGAAAAAGGCCTGATCCACATCGAGGAGCGCCGTCAGGCACCCGCCGAACGCCATGGCGCCTGGCTGGCCCAGGCCGAACTGCCACTCAACGACGAGCAGCGGCGCGCTTTCGAAGCCGTTCGCGCCGGCTTTGGCCAGTTCCACTGCGCCCTGCTGGCCGGCGTTACCGGCAGTGGCAAGACCGAGGTCTACCTGCAACTGATCCGCGAAGCGCTGGAGGCCGGCAAGCAGGCACTGGTGCTGATCCCGGAGATCAACCTGGGGCCGCAGACCCTGGAGCGCTTCGCCCGTCGCTTCAATGCGCGCATCGTCCTGCTGCACTCGGCCCTGACCGATCGCGAGCGCCTGGATGCCTGGCTGGCCGCCCGCGACGGCGCCGCCGACATCGTTATCGGCACAAGATCTGCGCTATTCACCCCGCTGAAGAACCCGGGACTGATCATCGTCGACGAAGAGCACGACGCTTCCTATAAACAGCAGGAAGGCCTGCGCTACCACGCCCGCGACCTGGCCGCCGTGCGTGCTCGCCTGGAAAACATCCCGCTGCTGCTCGGCTCGGCCACCCCGGCCCTGGAGTCGCTGCACAATGCCCAGAGCGGCCGCTATGCCCTGCTGCGCCTGAACCAGCGCGCCGGCCACGCCCAGCCTCCGCGCTTCATTCGCCTCGACATCAAGAGCCTGCCGCTCGACTCCGGCATCTCCGGCCCGCTGCAACAGGCCATCCGCCAGACTCTCGAAGCCGGCCAGCAGGTGCTGGTCTTCCTCAACCGTCGCGGTTTCGCCCCCACGCTGCTGTGCCACGACTGCGGCTGGATGAGCCAGTGCCCGCGCTGCGACGCGCGCATGACCTACCACCAGCGCAGCCGTGAGCTGCGCTGCCACCACTGCGACCACCGCGAGCGCCCGCCAACCCAGTGCCCGAAGTGCAATCACCTCGACCTGCGCCCGGTCGGCGCCGGCACCGAGCGCGCCGAGGAACGCCTGAGCACCCTGTTCCCGGACACCGAGGTACTGCGCATCGACCGCGACAGCACCTCACGCAAGGGCAGCATGGACCGCCTGTTCCAGCGCATCCAGCATGGCGAACCGTGCATCCTCATCGGCACGCAGATGCTCGCCAAGGGCCACCACTTCCCGCGCGTCACCCTGGTGGCGGTACTGGATGCCGACGGCGGCCTGTTCTCGGCCGACTTCCGCGCCAGCGAGCGCATGGCCCAGCAGATTATCCAGGTCGCCGGCCGCGCCGGCCGCGCCGAGATGCCCGGCAAGGTGGTGGTGCAGACCCATCTGGCCGACCACCCGCTGCTGGTGCAACTGACCGAGCAGGGCTACTTCGCCTTCGCCGAGCAGGCACTGAGCGAGCGTCGCGGCGCTGGCCTGCCGCCGTTCGCCCATCTCGCCCTGCTGCGCGCCGATGCCCATCAGCCGGGCCAGGCCGAAGCCTTCCTCGACCATGCCTGCAGCCTGGCCGAGCAGATGCGCGATGAACTGCAACTGGAGACGGTCGAACTGCTCGGCCCGGTGCCCGCGCCGATGGAGCGCCGCGCCGGTCGTCACCGCGCCCAGCTGCTGCTGCAGGCGAGCCACCGCGCCACTCTGCATCGCCTGCTGACGCCCTGGCTGCAGGCGTTGGAGCAGTTGCCGGGCAGCCGCAGTGTGCGCTGGTCGATCGACGTCGACCCGCTCGACCTGTTCTGAGTCGCCACCATTCACCCCTGAGCGGTTGGCAAGGCCACGGCTGCCGCGGATAATGCCCGGTTTGCGACCCGCACGGCCGACCGAGCAGACCATGAAAGACAGCATTCGCCACCTGATCCAGCAAGCCCTGACCCGTCTCACCGCCGACGGCGTTCTGCCCGAAGGCCTGAGCCCGGTGATTCAGGTGGAGAACACCAAGGACAAGAGCAACGGCGACTTCGCCAGCAACATCGCCATGATGCTGGCCAAGCCTGCTGCCATGAAGCCGCGTGATCTGGCCGAGAAACTGGTCGCCGCGCTGCCGGCCGACAGCCAGATCAGCAAGGTCGAAATTGCGGGCCCGGGCTTTCTCAACTTCTTCCAGAACAGCGACGCCCTGGCTCAGCGCCTGGAGGCCGCGCTGGCCGACGACAAACTCGCCGTGCGCAAGAGCAGCCCAGCGCAGCGCGTGGTGGTCGACCTCTCCTCGCCCAACCTGGCCAAGGAGATGCACGTCGGTCACTTGCGCTCGACCATCATAGGTGACGGCGTTGCCCGCGTGCTGGAGTTCCTCGGCGACACAGTGATCCGCCAGAACCACGTGGGCGACTGGGGCACCCAGTTCGGCATGCTGCTGGCCTACCTGGAGGAAAACCCGGCGGCCGCCGAGAGCGAGCTGTCCGATCTCGAACAGTTCTACCGCGCCGCCAAGAAGCGCTTCGACGATTCGGCCGAGTTCGCCGACCGCGCCCGCGAGCTGGTGGTACAGCTGCAGGCCGGCGACGAGAACTGCCTGCGCCTGTGGAACCGCTTCAACGACATTTCCCTGTCGCACTGCCAGAAGGTCTACGACCGCCTGGGCGTCAAGCTGTCGATGGCCGACGTCAAGGGCGAGAGCGCCTACAACGCCGACCTGCCGGGCATCGTCGATGCCCTGCGGGCAAAAGGCCTGCTCAGCGAGAGCGAAGGCGCCCAGTGCGTGTTCATGGACGAGTTCAAGAACGCCGAAGGCAACCCGCTGCCGGTGATCGTGCAAAAGGCCGGCGGCGGCTACCTGTATGCCACCACCGACCTGGCCGCCATGCGCTACCGTAGCCAGCAGCTGCAGGCCGACCGCGCCCTGTACTTCGTCGACCAGCGCCAGGCCCTGCACTTCCAGATGGCCTTCGAGGTCGCCCGCCGAGCCGGTTTCGTGCATGACGGCATGCAGCTGGAGCACATGGGCTTCGGGACCATGAACGGCGCCGACGGCCGCCCGTTCAAGACCCGCGACGGCGGCACGGTGAAGCTGATCGACCTGCTCGACGAGGCCGAAGAGCGCGCCTACAGCCTGGTCAAGAGCAAGAACCCGGACCTCGCCGAGGACGAACTGCGCAACATCGCCCGCGCCGTCGGCATCGGCGCCGTGAAGTACGCCGACCTGTCCAAGCACCGCACCAGCGACTACAGCTTCAACTTCGAGCTGATGCTGAGCTTCGAGGGCAATACCGCGCCCTACCTGCTGTACGCCTACACCCGCGTGGCCAGCATCTTCCGCAAGCTGGGCCAGGGCATCGAGAGCATCGGCGGCCAGATCAGCCTGCAGGCCGAGCAGGAACAGGCCCTGGGCGGCAAGCTGGCGCAGTTCGGCGAGCTGCTCAACAGCGTGGCCGACAAGGGCACCCCGCACCTGCTGTGCAACTACCTGTATGACCTCGCCGGCCTGTTCTCCAGCTTCTACGAAAACTGCCCGATCCTCTCCAGCGAAGACGAAGCCGTGCGCAACAGCCGTCTGCGCCTGGCCGCACTGACCGGCCGCACCCTCAAGCAGGGCCTGGAGCTGCTCGGCCTGCAGCCGCTGGAGCGCATGTAAGTGAGCGCCAGGAAAAAGCCCGCGCCCAAACGCGGCGCCAGCCGCTATCAGGCACCGGCGAAGAAGCCGGTGCCGGGCTGGGTGTGGATGGTCTGTGGCCTGGTGATCGGCGGTTTCATCGCCTTCCTCATGCAACTGGAACCCGGCCGCAAGGACATCCAGCGCGAAACCGCCGAGAGCAAGAAGGCTGCCAGCGAGCGCCCGCAGCCGAGCACGCCGACCACCACGCCGCAGCCGGTCAAGCCCAAGTACGACTTCTATACACTGCTCCCGGAATCCCAGGTCGAAGTCCCGGCTGGGGCTATTCCCGAAGAGCAAAAGCCCAGCACCGCCCCCGTGCCGCTGACGCCCGAGCAGGAAGCCGAGCGCGCCCTGGCCCTGCTGGAAGGCCGCGAGCCGCCGAAAATCACACCACCGGTCGCCACGCCCGAGGCCGACAAGGCGGCCACGGACAAGGCTGCGGCGCCGGCAGAGGCCGCCAAGGCCGTACCGAGCACGCAGTTCTTCCTGCAGGCCGGCTCGTTCCGCAACCAGAACGATGCCGACAAGCTGCGCGCACAGATCATCCTGCTCGGGCAGAACGTGCAGATCGAATCCGGCAAGGTGCGCGAGGAAACCTGGCACCGCGTACTGGTCGGTCCGTATGCCAGCCGCGAGCAGCTGGCGGCCGCGCAGAAGCAGCTGGCCGGTAACGGCTTCAGCAATCTGCTGTTACAGCAGCGCCAGAGCCGCTGAGCAGGTTTTTCCGGCGCCCCGGTTGAAAAGCCCGGGCGCCTCCCCCATCTGAGTCTCTATTCGGGCCAGCCGGCCCCGTAGCGCGGAGACTCGCCCCTTGACCACCATCGTTTCAGTGCGGCGCCATGGCAAAGTCGTCATGGGCGGCGACGGCCAGGTATCCCTCGGCAACACCGTGATGAAAGGCAATGCCAAGAAGGTGCGCCGCCTCTATCACGGCCAGGTGATTGCCGGATTCGCCGGCGCCACGGCCGACGCCTTTACCCTGTTCGAGCGCTTCGAAGGGCAGTTGGAAAAGCATCAGGGCCATCTGGTGCGCGCCGCCGTCGAGCTGGCCAAGGACTGGCGTACCGACCGCAGCCTGAGCCGCCTGGAAGCCATGCTGGCAGTGGCCAACAAGGATGCCTCACTGATCATCACCGGCAACGGTGACGTGGTCGAGCCCGAGCACGGCCTGATCGCCATGGGCTCCGGTGGCGGCTTTGCCCAGGCCGCTGCACTGGCCCTGCTGCAGAAAGGTGGCGACGAGCTGTCCGCCCGCGAGATTGCCGAAACCGCCCTGAACATCGCCGGCTCCATCTGCGTGTTCACCAACCAGAATCTGACGCTTGAGGAGCTGGATTCGGCCGTCTGAGCCGTCTCCGCCGGAGCCCCGCCATGTCCATGACACCCCGCGAAATCGTTTCCGAACTGGATCGCCACATCATCGGCCAGGACGACGCCAAGCGCGCCGTGGCCATTGCCCTGCGCAACCGCTGGCGGCGCATGCAGCTGCCCGCCGAGCTGCGCCAGGAAGTCACGCCGAAGAATATCCTGATGATCGGCCCCACCGGCGTCGGCAAGACCGAAATCGCCCGGCGCCTGGCCAAACTGGCCAACGCCCCGTTCCTCAAGGTCGAAGCGACCAAGTTCACCGAGGTCGGCTATGTCGGCCGTGATGTCGAATCGATCATCCGTGACCTGGCCGATGCCGCGCTGAAGATGCTGCGCGAGCAGGAAGTGCAGAAAGTCAGCTTCCGCGCCGAAGACGCCGCCGAGGAACGCATCCTCGACGCCCTGCTGCCGCCGGCCCGCGCTGGTTTCGGCGAGGAGCCGGTACGCGAGGACAGCAACACCCGCCAGCTGTTCCGCAAGCGCCTGCGCGAAGGCCAGCTGGATGACAAGGAAATCGACATCGAGGTGGCCGACTCGCCCATGGGCGTGGAAATCATGTCGCCACCGGGCATGGAGGAAATGACCAGCCAGCTGCAGAACCTGTTCTCCGGCATGGCCAAGGGCAAGAAGAAGAGCCGCAAGCTCAAGGTCAAGGAAGCCTTCAAGCTGATCCGTGACGAGGAAGCCGCCCGCCTGGTCAACGAGGAAGAACTCAAGGCCAAGGCCCTGGAAGCGGTGGAACAGCACGGCATCGTGTTCATCGACGAGATCGACAAGGTGGCCAAGCGCGGCAATGTCGGCGGCGCCGATGTCTCCCGCGAAGGCGTGCAGCGCGACCTGCTGCCACTGATCGAGGGCTGCACGGTCAACACCAAGCTGGGCATGGTCAAGACCGACCACATCCTGTTTATTGCCTCCGGCGCCTTCCACCTGAGCAAGCCCAGCGATCTGGTCCCGGAGCTGCAGGGTCGCCTGCCGATTCGTGTCGAACTCAAGGCTCTGTCGCCGCAGGACTTCGAGCGCATCCTCACCGAGCCGCACGCCGCGCTGACCGAGCAATACCGCGAGCTGCTGAAGACAGAAGGGCTGAACATCGAATTCGCCGCCGACGGCATCCAGCGCTTGGCGCAGATCGCCTGGCAGGTCAACGAGAAGACCGAGAACATCGGTGCCCGCCGCCTGCACACCCTGCTTGAGCGCCTGCTCGAAGAGGTGTCGTTCAGTGCTGCCGATCTGGCCAGCCAGCACCTTGAGGCGCCGATCCGCATCGACGCGGCCTACGTCAACAGCCACCTCGGCGAGCTGGCGCAGGACGAAGACCTGTCACGCTATATCCTCTGACCCTCTGCGAGACCGGGGCGGGCAACCGCCCCGCCGGCCCATGCCCAAGATCCCCAGCGCCATCCAGCTGCACAAGGCCTCACGCACCCTCGACCTGAGCTATGGCAGCGAGCACTACTCGCTCAGCGCCGAGCTGCTGCGCGTGCATTCCCCTTCGGCCGAGGTACAGGGGCACGGCCAGCCGATTCTGCAGTACGGCAAGCAGAACGTTGCCCTGCTGAAGATCGAACCGGCCGGCAACTATGCGCTCAAGCTGACCTTCGACGACGGCCACGACAGCGGTCTGTACACCTGGGACTACCTGTATCAGTTGGCCACTCGTCAGGCCGAACTGTGGAGCGATTACCTGGCGCAACTGGAAGCGGCCGGCAAGTCACGCCACCCGGACGAATCCGTGGTGCGCCTGATGCTCTGAAGCGGTGCCTGCGGCGGCTTGCCGCACCCTCTACGCCCAAGGTTAGGGCGCATTTTCTAAAGTCCCTTGCAATACTCGCCGCCAAACAAACACCGGCGTAAACGCTTGCGTGATCTGTAAAACTCGGGTAACCAGAAGGTGGCAGGCTCCATGCATTGGCCCAGCCAATGCCACCGCAAGGCGGAGCCTGCTCCGTCACACGTCAACCCGAGCAGTACCAGGTCCATGACCGCTGTGTCCGAGACACAGTCGCACGCCGGTATCAGTCTCTGGACAATGGAGCGTCGTAGATGACCAACAAGAATAATGACCTGCCACAACAGGCGGCTGAAAGCACCCTTGGCCTCAACCCGGTAATCGGATTTCGTGGCAAGGACATCCTCACCTCGGCGCGCATGGTCCTCATGCAGGCGCTGAAACAACCTATTCACAGCACCAAGCACGTTGCCCGCTTCGGCCTGCAACTCAAAGACGTGGTGCTGGGCAGCTCCGAGCTGAAGCCGGAAAGCGATGACCGTCGCTTCACCGACCCGGCCTGGAGCCAGAATCCCCTGTACAAGCGCTACATGCAGACCTACCTGGCCTGGCGCAAGGAACTGCACGACTGGATCGACACCAGCTCGCTATCCGAACAGGACACCAGCCGCGCTCACTTCGTCATCAGCCTGATGACCGAAGCCATGTCGCCGACCAATACCCTGGCCAACCCGGCCGCGGTCAAGCGCTTCTTCGAGACCGGCGGCAAGAGCCTGCTCGACGGCCTGTCGCACCTGGCCAAGGACCTGGTCAACAACGGCGGCATGCCGAGTCAGACCGACATGACCGCGTTCGAAGTCGGCAAGAGCCTGGCCACCACCGAAGGCGCCGTGGTCTTCCGCAACGAAGTGCTCGAACTGATCCAGTACAAGCCGGTCACCGAGCAGGTACTGAGCCGCCCGCTGCTGGTGGTGCCGCCGCAGATCAACAAGTTCTACGTCTTCGACCTGTCGCCGGAGAAGAGCCTGGCACGCTTCTGCCTGCGCAATGGCCTGCAGACCTTCATCGTCAGCTGGCGCAATCCGACCAAGGCCCACCGCGAGTGGGGCCTGTCGACCTACATCGAGGCACTCAAGGAGGCCATCGACGTAGTCTGCTCCATCACCGGCAGCCCGGACATCAACACCCTCGGCGCCTGCTCCGGTGGCATCACCACCGCTGCCCTGCTCGGTCACTTTGCCGCCAGCGGCGTGAACAAGATCAACGCGGTCACGCAGATGGTCAGCGTACTCGACTTCACCCTGGACACTCAGGTCGCCCTGTTCGCCGACGAGAAGACCCTGGAAGCCGCCAAGCGCCGCTCCTACCAGTCCGGTGTTCTGGAAGGCAAGGACATGGCCAAGGTCTTCGCCTGGATGCGCCCGAACGATCTGATCTGGAACTACTGGGTCAACAACTACCTGCTCGGCAACGAGCCGCCGGTGTTCGACATTCTCTACTGGAACAACGACACCACGCGCCTGCCGGCCGCCTTCCACGGCGAACTGGTGGAGATGTTCAAGACCAACCCGCTGCTGCGACCCAACGCCCTCGAGGTATGCGGCACGCCGATCGACCTGTCCAAGGTCACCTGTGACCTGTACTGCGTAGCCGGCACCACCGACCACATCACCCCCTGGGAGGCCTGCTACAAGTCGGCCCTGCTGGCTGGTGGCAAGGTCGAGTTCGTGCTGTCCAACAGCGGGCATATCCAGAGCATCCTCAACCCGCCGGGCAACCCCAAGGCACGCTTCATGACCGGCGAGGACATGCCCAGCGATCCCAAGCTGTGGCAGGAACGCGCCACCAAGCATGCCGACTCCTGGTGGCTGCACTGGCAGAAGTGGATCACCGCGCGCTCCGGCGAAAGCAAGAAAACGCCCAGCAGCCTGGGCAGTAAGAAGTACCCGGCCGGCGAAGCTGCGCCCGGTACCTACGTGCACGAGCGCTAAGCACTCGTGACGGTCATTGCGGCACCCGGACGTGCCGCCTCGCTCACTGTCCGACCTGAGGTCGGACAGTGCTGCGCCGGGTTCCATGCCGGCGCTCACGGGAAGCGGTCCGGATGATCGTGACCCCACGGTTCACTGGATAGGCCAAGCGTATGCCGCAACCATTTGTTTTCCGCACCATCGAACTGGGTGATCAGACCATCCGCACCGCCGTTCGACCGGGCAATGGCAGCATGACGCCACTGCTGATTTTCAACGGCATCGGCGCCAACCTGGAACTGGTCATGCCTTTCGTCAAGGCACTCGACCCGGACCTGGAAGTGATTGCCTTCGACGTACCCGGCGTGGGCGGCTCCTCGACACCGGCCACCCCATTCCGCTTTCCCGGCCTGGCCAAGCTGGCCGCGCGCATGCTCGACTACCTCGATTACGGCCAGGTCAACGCCATCGGCGTTTCCTGGGGTGGCGCACTGGCGCAGCAGTTTGCCTATGACTACCCGGAACGCTGCAAGAAGCTGATTCTCGCCGCTACGGCCGCCGGTGCCGTCATGGTGCCGGGCAAGCCCAAGGTGCTGCTGCGCATGGCCAGCCCGCGGCGCTACATCCAGCCGTCCTACGGCGTGCACATTGCCGGCGACATCTACGGCGGCGCCTTCCGCCGCGACCCTGGCCTGGCCCTGGCGCATGCCAGCAAGGTGCGCTCCTCGGGCAAGCTCGGCTACTACTGGCAGCTGTTCGCCGGCCTCGGCTGGACCAGCTTCCACTGGTTGCACCGAATCAAGCAGCCAACCCTGGTGCTGGCGGGCGACGATGATCCGATCATCCCGCTGATCAACATGCGCATGCTGGCCTGGCGCATTCCCAACTCGGAACTGCACATCATCGATGACGGCCACCTGTTTCTGGTCACCCGCGCCGAGACCGTGGCGCCGATCATCATGAAATTCCTCGCCGAAGAGCGGAAACGTGCGGTAATGCACCCTCAGCCGCACAGCCTGCCTAACCACTAATCGTCAATTGATCTACGCTAGCCTGCCTGCCCGATCCTTGGGCAGGCTGTTCCGGCTGGCTCCGTTTCGGCACACTAACCCTGCCTTGCCTCCCGCGCGCGGTTGTCTGGAATGCACCTCCAGCGCGACGGGTATGAACCTTGCTGTAACGACCTGTCTGCCCGGTTTGACAACGGAGTGTTGCCCCCATGCACGACATATCAGCAGAAGCTCGACCTGCTGCTACACAAAGTTACCTGACGACCCACGACGCCGTGGCCGGCCTGCATCGCCGCGACCTGCTGTCGACGCTCAAGCTGCTGGCCCTGCAGGGCGTACGTCAGCCGCTGCATAGCGCCCGCCACAGCCTTCGCCTGGGCCGGCAACTGGGCAAGGTACTGCTGGGCGACACACCCTTTGCCGTTGATCCGCAGGACAGTCGTTTTCAGGACCCTTCATGGCGCCTCAACCCCTTCTATCGCCGCTCGCTGCAGGCCTATCTGGCCTGGCAGAACGAGTTGGCCGCCTGGGTGGATGGCAGCAATCTAGAGGAAGGCGACCGCAGTCGCGCGCGCTTCATTCTTTCCGTATTGACCGACGCTCTGGCGCCGAGCAATACCCTGCTCAATCCGCTGGTGGTCAAGGAAGTCTTCAATACCGGCGGCATGAACCTGCTCAATGGCCTGCAGCATCTGTATGACGACTGGCTGAACAATGACGGCATGCCCAGTCAGGTCAGCAAGCACGCCTTCGAGGTCGGTCGTAACCTGGCCTGCACGCCGGGCAATGTGGTGTTTCGCAACGAGCTGCTGGAACTGATCCAGTACAAGCCGATGAGCGAAAAACAGTACCCGCGCCCCCTGCTGATCGTGCCGCCGCAGATCAACAAGTTCTATATCTTCGACCTCAGCCCGGACAAGAGCTTCATTCAGTACGCCCTGAAGAACGGCCTGCAGGTGTTCGCCATTTCCTGGCGCAATCCGGATGCCCGGCACCGCGAGTGGGGCCTGTCGACCTACGTACAGGCAATCGAAGAAGCCAGCGACGCCTGCCGCGCCATCACTGGCAGCAAGGAGGTCAATCTGGTTGGTGCCTGCGCCGGCGGCCTCACCGTGGCGGCACTGCAGGGCCACCTGCAGGCCAAACGCCAGCTGCGCAAGGTCGCCAGCTGCACCTACCTGGTCAGCCTGCTGGATGCACAGATGGACTCCCCGGCCAGCCTGCTGGTGGACGAGCAGACCCTGGAGTCGGCCAAGCGCCGCTCCTACCAGCGTGGCGTGCTGGACGGCCGCGATATGAGCCGGGTGTTTGCCTGGATGCGTCCCAACGATCTGGTGTGGAACTACTGGATCAACAACTACCTGCTGGGCAAGCAGCCACCGGCGCTCGACATTCTCTACTGGAACAACGACAACACCCGCCTGCCCGCCGCCCTGCATGGCGACCTGCTGGACATCTTCAAGTACAACCCGCTCAACCATGCCGGCGGCCTGGAGGTGTGCGGAACCCCCGTCGATCTGCGCAAGGTCAACGTCGACAGTTTCACCGTGGCCGGCATCAATGACCACATCACGCCCTGGCCGGCGGTGTACCGCTCGATGCAGCTGCTCGGCGGCCAGGCGCAGTTCGTGCTGTCCAACAGCGGCCATATCCAGAGCATCCTCAATCCACCGGGCAACCCCAAGGCCACCTACTTCGAGGGCAGCACCCAGAGTGCCGAACCACAGGACTGGCAGGCCCAAGCCAATCGCCACGCCGGCAGTTGGTGGCCGCAATGGCTGGCCTGGATCCAGCAGCGCTCCGGTGAAGCCAGGCCTACCAATACCCAGCTCGGCAACGCGCTGTACCCACCCATGGAGGAGGCTCCGGGCACTTACGTGCACGTACGCTGACCCCTTCGCCGTATTCCGCAGCGCGGCCGCACGGGTTATCGTGCAGGCCTCCTGCGGCACCATAAGAACAAGCAATGAAGACACGCGACCGCATCCTCGAGTGCGCCCTGCAGCTGTTCAACGAGCAGGGCGAGCCCAACGTCACCACGCTGGAAATTGCCACCGAGATGGGCATCAGCCCCGGCAATCTCTACTACCACTTCCATGGCAAGGAGCCGCTGATCCTTGCCCTGTTCGAGCGCTTCCACAATGAGCTGGCACCGCTGCTCAACCCGCCGGCAGACGCCCGCCTGGACGTCGAGGACTACTGGCTGTTCCTGCACCTGATCGTCGAGCGCCTGGCCCAGTACCGCTTCCTCTTCCAGGACCTGTCCAACCTGGCCGGCCGCCTGCCCAAGCTGGCGCATGGCATCCGCCTGTGGCTCAACGTGCTCAAGCGCACCCTGGCCTCGCTGCTCGCCCGCCTGCAGGCCGACGACCAGCTCACCAGCAACACCCAGGCCCTTGGCCAACTGGTCGAGCAGATCACCCTGACCCTGCTGTTCTCGCTGGATTACCAGCGCATCATCGGCGCTCCCGGCGAGAGCCAGCTGGTGGTCTATCAGGTGATGATGCTGGTCGCTCCGCATCTCAAACCAGAGCCCAGGGCGGCGGCAGAACGCCTGGCCCAGCGCTACCTGGAAGCCTGAATGGCAGGCACAAAAAAGCCCGGCCGAAGCCGGGCTTTTTCTTGGCTACCGCGAGCGCTTAGGAAGCGCTGCTCGGTGTTGCCGGAGCAGCCGGCGCGGCAGCAGCGGCCGGGGCAGCAGCCGGAGCTACAGCGGGCTTGGCAGCGGCGGCCGGAGCAGCCTTTTTCACCGCCGGCTTGGCAGCAGGCTTGGCGGCCGGTTTAGCGGCAGGCTTGGCAGCAGCTTTGACCGGAGCCTTAGCAACCGGCTTGGCAGCGGCCTTCACCGGTGCTT
>CALMID010000278.1 GCA_937863915.1 uncultured Pseudomonas sp. | reverse complement strand
CAGCAACTCAGAGCCCTGAATGTCAAACATTTTTATTTGATTGTCGACAATCCAGCGACAGGCGGAGTCACCGCCAAAGCTCGGGCAAGACTTCAGATCGTGCGCTAAGCACCTGTCGCCACTGAAAAACCGCGTGTTAGAATGCCGCGAAATAACATCCGGTCGGCAGCCCCCAGTCAGCTGCTAGACTCGATAGTCATTCGCACGCTCCGCAACCATCCGGACCCTATGACCCGCCTAGCCCTTCTTGCCACCCTGCTGACTTTCCTCTCGGGCACAGCGCTCGCCGTGGAAAAGACCGTGTATGGCCTGAATGAATACGCGCGCCTGCAAGGCATGGATCTGCAGGTGGCTGCCAAGCTCGATACCGGCGCCAAGACGGCATCACTGAGCGCCCGCGATATCGAACGATTCAAGCGTGATGGCGAGACCTGGGTACGCTTCTACCTGGCCATCGACGACGCCCACGAACATCCGATCGAACGTCCGCTGTCGCGCATCAGCAAGATCAAGCGCCGCGCCGGCGACTTCAATCCCGTGGAAGGCAAGACCTACACGGCACGGCCGGTGATCGAGCTCGAACTGTGCATGGGTACGACCCTGCGCAATATCGAGGTCAATCTGACCGACCGCAGCGCCTTCCAGTACCCTTTGCTGATTGGCTCCGAGGCGCTCAAGCGCTTCGGTGCTCTGATTGACCCCAGTGTGAAATACGCAGCCGGCAAACCGCGCTGCACGTCTGAAGCTCTTGCTGCCGAGTAACCTACATGCGCTCTCTGAATCTGCATCTGAAAGTTCTCATCACCCTGCTGGTGAGCCTGGGTGTACTGATTACGGCCTACCAGATCTTCATCCTCGGCATTCCGGTGACCGAAGATGAGACCGATGATCTGTGGAATATCGACGCCAAGGTCGAGTTCCAGGCCTCGCCCAGTGTGCCGGTCAAAATGCAGATGTTTGTCCCGCCGCTGAATCAGGACTACGTGAGCCTGAACGAGAGTTTTATCTCCAATAACTACGGCGTCAGCGTCAACCGTGCCGAAGGCAACCGCAAGGTGACCTGGTCGGCCCGTCGCGCCAGTGGCAAGCAGACTCTCTATTACCGTCTGGTGCTGACCAAGCGCTACAGCGGCGAGAAGCCCAAGGAAAAGGGGCCGATCTTCCGCGACAGCCTGCCGGTTGAAGGCGCCGAGAAGATTGCCGCCGAAGCCCTGCTGGCCCCGATTCGCCAGCACTCGGCCGACGTCGAAACCTTCGTCAGCGAGACCATCAAGCGGGTCAACAACGAGAAGGACGACAACGTCAAACTGCTGCTCGGCGGCGACAACTCGGTCAGCAACAAGGCCAAGATCGCCGACCTGCTGTTGTCCATCGCCCACGTCCCGCTGCAGCGCGTGCATACCGTACGCCTGGCCAGCGAGCAGCAGACTCCGGAACTGTGGCTGCGCACCTTCAATGGCGAGAACTGGCTGTACTTCAACCCGGAAACCGGCGAGCAGGGCCTGCCCAATGACCGCCTGATCTGGTGGACCGGCGACGAGCCGCTGGTCAATCTGGATGGCGGCAAGAAAGCCCAGGTGACGTTCAGCCTGAACAACAGCGAAATGAATGCCATCCACCTGGCCAAACTGTCCGACGCCAACACCAGTGCCGGCTTCCTCGAATACTCGCTGTACGGCCTGCCGCTGCAGACCCAGCAGACCTACCAGATCATGATCATGATCCCGATCGGCGTGCTGGTGATCCTGATCCTGCGCAACCTCGGCGGCCTGCAGACGCTCGGCACCTTCACCCCGGTGCTGATCGCCCTGGCCTTCCGCGAAACCCAGCTGGGCTTCGGTATCGCCCTGTTCACCCTGATCACCGCCCTGGGCCTCTCGCTGCGCTCCTACCTTGAGCACCTCAAGTTGCAGATGCTGCCCCGCCTGTCGGTAGTGCTGACCTTCGTGGTGGTCCTGATCGCCGTGATCAGCCTGTTCAGCCACAAGCTGGGCCTGGAGCGCGGCCTGTCGGTCGCCCTGTTCCCGATGGTGATCCTGACCATGACCATCGAGCGACTGTCGATCACCTGGGAAGAACGTGGTGGCAACCATGCCTTCAAGGTCGCCGTGGGCACCATTATCGCCGCCTCGCTGGCGCACGCCCTGATGAGCATTCCGGAGCTGACCTACTTCGTCTTCACCTTCCCGGCGGTTCTGCTGATCCTGGTGGGCTTCATGCTGGCGATGGGTCGCTACCGCGGCTACCGCCTGACCGAACTGTTCCGTTTCAAAGCCTTCCTGAAGGATTGAGCCATGATCGGTCTCTGGAAACGCTGGAAGGACCTGAATGCCAAAGGCATCATGGGCATCAACCGACGCAATGCGGACTTCGTGCTGAAGTACAACAAGCGTCACCTGTATCCCATCGTCGATGACAAGATCATCACCAAGCAGCGCGCCATCGAAGCCGGCATCCATGTGCCGGAAATGTATGGCGTGATCTCCACCGAGAAGGAGATCGAGAAACTCGACTCGATCATCGGCGAGCACAATGACTTCGTCATCAAGCCGGCGCAGGGCGCCGGCGGTGACGGCATCCTGGTGATCGCCGACCGCTTCGAGGGGCGCTACAAGACTGTCTCGGGCAAGATC
>CALMID010000277.1 GCA_937863915.1 uncultured Pseudomonas sp. | reverse complement strand
GGCCAGTTCCAGCTGTGCCAAGGGCTCACCGGCAGCCCCCATGGCCTGGCACAATGGCTCACCGAACACCGGCCAGTGCTGCAGTGGCAAGCCCTTCCAGGCTCCGTGCAGTCCGGCCAGCTGCAGAGCGGCAGGGTTGGCCTCGACCACCCGTCCGTGGCCATCCACTACCAGTACCGGGTCCGGCAGCACCTCGACCAGCAGGTGGCGCGCCACCGGCAACAGGTCGAACAGGCGCACACCGAGAATCAGCCAGGCGAAGGCCACGACCGTGAAGGCAAAACAGAAAGGCGTCGGATCAAAACCGAACAGGGTGACGCCAAACACCACGTAGCTGATATTCGCGACCCAGGGCACGCAGGTGACCATGACGAAGGCCAGGTAGTGGCGTCGGTGCACGCCCTCGCTGAACCAGGCCGCGCGCAGCACCACCCACAGGCAGAACAGCATCAGCGCATAGACATAGACCGCCGCCGCCATGAACAGCACGCCATGGTCATACTGAATCGGAGCGCCCTGCTCGGCGGAGATGGGCTGGGTAGCCGGACCATAGAACAGCTGGTGCAGCGGATTGCTCAGGGCCAGCAACCAGATCAGCAGCGGCCCGACCAGCAGCAGGGCAATGTTCCCCGCGCGCAGGGCCTGCTGGTGGCTGTTGACGTATTGCCAGAGAAATACAGCCCAGAAGGTCGGCACACCGACAATCCCTGGCCAGGCCATCTGTGCCCAGAACACCTTGCAGCCGGGGACCTCCGCGGCCATTTCCAGAGCCGCCGCGCCCATCCACCAGAGCACGGTCAGTTGCAGCAGGACAAAGCTGTTGCGGCCTGGAAAGACCTGCTGACGACTGACCCAGCGTGCCAGCAGGATCACGCCGACACACAGGCAAAGAGTCAGCGTTACCGGCGCCGTGAGCTGCCATTGATTGATTGAGCAGACACTCATGCCCGCCCCCACGCCAAGCCAGGCCTGACCTTGTACCCTTGCGCCGCACTCATCCTGATCCGCACTCCGCTGCGGCCATCACTCGCCCAGTTGCCCGATGGCAAGCCTAGCCAGCCCGCCGCACAATGTGAAGCAACTCACACCGACTTGCGTGGACGCAGCAGACTGTAAGCCATCAGTCCCAACAGCAGCACACCGGCCAGCAGCACCGCCCACAGCGCCAGGCGCTGCCAGTCGGCCTGAGATTCCTTGGTGACCGTCCCCGTCTGGCTCTGTTCCTGTGGGGACGGCGCTTCCGGTAGCAGCAGCGAGGCCTTGGGCAATTCACGCAGCTGCTCGCTGCTGTAGCCAGGGATCAGCGTCGCCAGCGGCAACTCCACAGAAGTAGCCTTCGCATTCCCCAGCAACAGGCGGTAAGGCCCCTCGCCACGGGCCAGGAACACCAGCCGCTGACCGCTCAGCGCATACTGCAACTGCGGGGCGCTGGAGAAGCCACCGCCCCGTGCATCGACCTGCACGCGCAGCTCGCTTAGCGGCCAACCCGGCAGACGCAGCTCCTCCTCACGCTGCTCATTCTCTTGCCCTTCTTGCTCGCTCACGTTGCGCCCCTGCTGCGGCAAGCGGTAGAGCACGCCATGAGCCACCGCCCCCCAGGGCCGAGTGGTATCGACTCGCCCCTGCACCCGCACCGGCACGAGGCTGTTGGCGTCACTCAGCGGAAGACGCAAAGCCTGCACCGGCAATGCCCGCGGCAGCTGCCATTGATAGGACTGCGCATCCAGCTGGCGCGCCGGCAACGGTTCGGACCATAGCAGCGGTGGCTCGACATACCCCTCCTCAACGCTGACCAGTTGCACCGCCGTCAACTCCGGGGCCACCGCTGGCGAACGCCAGAGCAGTCGCAGGTAGCGGCTACGCAGCGCCGGCAGCCTGATCTCGCGCTGTTCGATGCGATCACCGGCAAAGCTCAGGCGCGCCACCTGATAATCACCCACCGCCTGCCAGTGCTGCAGATCATCGCTGCCCTCCACGGCAAAACGCTGGAAGCCCTCGGCACCGTCCCAGTCGAGACTCAGGCGCACCAGGGGCGCCTGAATGGCGCTGGCATCCAGCAGCCAGCCCTGACGCGGCACCGGCTGGTTGCCCGGCGCCGTCGCTGGCTGCACCTCGACCAGCGTGCCCGTGCTGCTGCTCTCGATGCGCAATCCCGGCGGCAGGCCGGTCGTGGCCTGCTCGGCCTGCAGGGGAAACCAGCGCACGCCATGGCTCTGCTCGGCCTGACGATATTCCGCCGCCGGCTGCAACAGGCTGTAGGCCAGGAACTGGCCCTGAGCGTTCTGCACGCGCAGGTCGCGCAGATCGTTGTGCTTAGCGGCGAGCAGCGCCGGCAGCGGCAGGTCCAACTGGAACCAGGGGCCGGTGGCCGGCGTCTGCAAGGTCGCCTGCCAGGCAAAGTCCTCGGCCTGCTCGACCGCCAGAACAGGTGTGGCCAGCACCAGCAACAGGGCCATCAAGGGCTTCATTTCAACTCCTCACGAGCCTGTTCCTCACGGGCTTCATCCTGACGCGGCGGCAGCGGCGCAAAGTAGCCCACCACCAGCAACAGCACGCCTACGCCGATAAACGAAATGATGCGCTCCAGACCACCGCGGTTGCCCAGCTCGATAAAGAACAGCTTGGCCACCACCACCGCGATCAGCAGTGCCCCGACCACCCACAGCTCGCGGCGCACGCGCAGGTGGCCGACGATCATCAGCGCCAGAGCGATCAGGGTCCAGACAATCGACAGACCCGCCTGCACCAGCATCGAATCCAGCTGCAGCGACAGCTGGTACGGCACGCC
>CALMID010000276.1 GCA_937863915.1 uncultured Pseudomonas sp. | reverse complement strand
TGTCCTGCCAGTAGTCGTAGTGGGCGATGCGGCGCAGCGAGGCCTCGATGCCGCCCAGCACGATCGGCACGTGCTTGTAGGCTTCCTTGCAGCGCTGGCTGTAGACCAGGCTGGCGCGGTCCGGCCGCTTGCCCGCTTCGCCACCGGGGGTATAGGCATCGTCCGAGCGGATCTTCTTGTCCGCGGTGTAGCGGTTGATCATCGAGTCCATGTTGCCGGCCGCGACGCCGAAGAACAGGTTGGGCTCACCGAGCTTCATGAAGTCGGCTTTGCTGGTCCAGTCCGGCTGGGCAATGATCCCCACGCGGAAGCCCTGGGCCTCCAGCAGGCGGCCGATGATGGCCATGCCGAACGACGGGTGGTCGACGTAGGCGTCACCGGTGACGATGATGATGTCGCAGGAGTCCCAGCCCAGCTGATCCATCTCTTCCCGACTCATCGGCAGGAATGGCGCGGGTCCGAAGCATTCGGCCCAGTACTTGGGATAGTCGAACAACGGCGTGGCGGCGTGCATGGCGGCGACCGGGACTCAAAAAAACGGGCGCGGATCATAGCACAAAAAATATACAGAACCCGAGTAGCACGCTCGGTCAAACGCCACGATTGCGCCCGTTCCGGGCAACTGTGATCACAGTCATGCATTGTGGTTATACTCGGACCATCGCCACCCTGGCCTGCCGTGACCCGGAGACTTCATGCAGCGACGGCGCTTTCTGCTTTGCCTGCTGTGCTGCCTGCTGTGCCAGCAGGCCCAGGCATTGCTGCTGAGCGCCGCCAGCAGCGGCCAGTCGATCAACGCCCAGGTCGAGTTGCTGGAAGACACGACAGGCACACTGAACATCGCCGACATGGCCAGCCCCGAGGTGCAGCAGCGCTTCGTGCCGTCGAGCAGCAGCGCCAGCGTTGGCCTCAGCCGCAGTGCCTGGTGGATCAAGATCAGCCTGCGGCGCGCCGCCGACGCCCCGGCCCAGTGGTGGCTGGAAAACGGCGGCATCACCATCATGGACCTGCGCCTGTACCTGCCGGATGGCCAGGGCGGCTGGATCGAACGCCTGAGCGGCGAACAGGTGCCCTATGCCGTCGGCCGCGACCATGAATACCGCCGCCAGGTATTCCGCCTGCCGCTGCTCGACGAGCAGCCGCTGACC
The DNA here is from genome assembly GCA_937863915.1 of uncultured Pseudomonas sp. Taxonomy (GTDB): domain Bacteria; phylum Pseudomonadota; class Gammaproteobacteria; order Pseudomonadales; family Pseudomonadaceae; genus Aquipseudomonas. Next base: position 1,458 of record CALMID010000276.1, on the reverse strand, counting down.
CTCTACCTGCGCAGCTACGACCCCCGCGGCAACTCCTTCCCGCTCAAGGTCTGGCAGCTCAGCGACCTCAACCAGTATGCCGCCACCGAGAACCTCGGCCTCGGCCTGCTCTACGGCATCATCCTGGCCCTGATGCTGTACAACCTGTTCATTCTCATCAGCCTGCGGGACGCCGCCTACTTCTGGTACGTGCTGGCCACCGGGGGTGCGCTGACCTTCATCCTCAGCATGAGCGGCCACGGTTTCCAGTACCTGTGGCCGGAACAGGCCGTGCCGTTCTGGATCGACCGCATCACCCTGCCGGCACTCTGGGCCATTCTGGTCATGCGCTTCACCCAGGAACTGCTATCCACCCGCAACAGCCTGCGCTGGGGCCACTGGCTGCTGAATCTGGGTTGCCTGCTGTATGCCAGCGCCATCCTTCTAAACGCCCTCGGCTACCCGCATACGGGCGCGGTGATCATCGCCCTGGCGCCGATCCTGAGCATGCCGGTCGCGCTGATCTGCGCCGCCATCCGCATGCGCCAGGGCTTCTTCCCGGCGCGCCTGTACCTGATCGGCTATGGCACCGTCCTGGTCAGTACCGCCGTGCTGGTGATGCGCGCCGCCGGCATCATTCAGCCCGGTCCGTTCACGGCCTACCTGTATCCACTGGCCATCGCCGCCGAATCGATTCTGTTCTCCTTCGCACTGGCTTACCGCATCCAGATTCTCAAGCAGGAAAAGGCAGCAGCCCTGGTTCAGGCCGATCGTGAGAAAAGCGCGCGCCTGGAGCAGATGCAGCATTTTGCCGAGGAGCTGCAGGCCGCGGTGGACAGCCGTACCACCGAACTGGAAAGCGCTAATCAGCGCCTGTCGCTGCGTGAACAGGAACTGCAGCATGCGGCCCGGCATGACCCGCTGACCGACCTGCCAAACCGCCGCTACCTGATCGAGCACACCGAAGCGCAGATGGCCGACGCCATGCGCCGCCAGGAAAGTCTGGCCCTGCTGCTGATTGATCTCGACCATTTCAAACCGATCAACGACACCTACGGCCACGATGCCGGCGATGTCATGCTGCGCACCGAAGCCCTGCGCCTGCGGCAGGTCGTGCGCAGTCACGATATGGTGGCGCGCCTGGGCGGTGACGAATTCGCCGTGCTCATTAGCGGGCCCAATGCCCAGGAACATGCCGTGGAGATCGCCGAACGCCTGATCAGCGAGCTGGCCCAGCCAGTGACCTATCACGACCACCAGCTGCGCGTCTCGATCAGTATCGGCATCGCCCTCTACCCGCAGCATGCCCGCCTGTTCAACGCCCTGTACAAGACCGCCGACCTGGCGCTGTACAAGGCCAAGAGTGCCGGCCGCAGCAGCTATCGCCTGTTTGGCGATGACGGCGAGCTGTCCAGCGATGCCTGCCTGCAGCTCGACCTGCTCAAGGTACCCAGCGGCCTGCTCTGATCAGCAGTAGCG
>CALMID010000275.1 GCA_937863915.1 uncultured Pseudomonas sp. | reverse complement strand
CGAGCTGCACGGCGGTCACTGACAGGCCATAGCCGTAGGACATCACCGCCGTCTCAACCGGTTTCCAGACACGGAAATTCGGCAGACTGCCGACCCGCTCACCGGGGAAGCCCAGGCCGGTATCCTGGCCCAGCCCCACCTGCTGCAAAGTCGAATAGAGCTGCTCACCGCCGACATCCAGGGCGATACGGGCAACGCCGATGTTGCTGGATTTCTTGATCACCCCGGTGACATCCAGCACACCGTAGTTGTGCACGTCGCGCACGGTCTTGCGTCCCACCTGGTAGTAACCCGGGCGGGTGTCGATGATGGTTTCCGGCTGGTACTTGCCCGAGTTCAGGCCCATGGCCACGACAAACGGCTTGACCGCAGAGCCCGGTTCAAACACGTCGATCATGGCGCGGTTACGCATCATTGCCGGGTTGAGGTTGCGACGGTTGTTCGGGTTGTAGGTCGGCTGGTTGGCCATCGCCAGCACTTCGCCGGTCTGTACATCGATCATCACCAGGCTGCCGGCCTTGGCACCGAATTCGACCAGCGCGTTGCGCAGCTCGCGGTGCGCCAGGTACTGCAGGCGCAGGTCGATGGACAGCGCCAGACTCTTGCCCGCCTTGGCGTTCTGGGTGACCTGCAGATCGCGGATCAGGTGGCCGCGACGATCCTTGAGCACCTGACGCTTACCCGGCACACCGGCGAGCCAGTCTTCGTAGGCCAGCTCGACGCCTTCACGGCCCTTGTCGTCGACGTCGGTAAAGCCGACCACGTGAGCCGTCACTTCACCGGCCGGGTAGAAACGACGAAATTCCTCGATGGCATACACCCCGGGAATCTTCAGATCGGTAACCGACTGGCCCTGCTCTGGCGTCAGCCCGCGCACCAGGTACATGAACTCGCGTTTGCGGTGCAGCTCGATGCGCTCAGCCAGCGTGGCCGGCTCTACGCCCAGCGTGGCGGCCAGCTGCGGCCAGCGCTGTTTGGCGCCCAGCAGTTCCTTGGGATTGGCCCACAGGGTGGTCACGGCAGTGGAGACGGCCAGCGGCTCGCCATTGCGATCGGTGATGAGGCCGCGATGCGCCGGAATCGGGATATGCCGCAGGCTGCGTGCATCACCCTGATCCTGGAGAAACTTCTGATCGAACACATGCAGGTCGACGATCCGCCAGCAGATCGCCGCGACCATGGCCGCGAGCAGCGCCAGCACCAGGCGGAAGCGCCAGGGATAGAGTGCGCCGTCGAGACTGCTCATGGCGCCACCATCTGCACTTCGGCCGGTTCCGGAATGCGCATCTGCAGCTGCCCGGTGGCCAGCGCCTCGATGCGGCTGTGCGCCGTCCAGGTGCTCTGCTCCAGAAGCAGACGCCCCCACTCGGCCTGCGCCTTGTCGCGCACACTGAGTTCGGCAAACAGGGCATTGAGCAGCTGGCGGTTCCAGTGCGCGGTGTAGGTCACGCCCACCGCCGACAGCAGGATGGCAGCAAACAGCACACCGAGCAGAAAGCTGCCCGGCGGCAGTGGCTTGGCGTACAGGCGACTCAACGCAGCTTCTCCGCCACACGCATCACCGCGCTGCGCGAGCGCGGATTGGCCTTGACCTCGGCATCGCTGGCGAAGATCGGCTTGCCCAGCAGTTTGAGGCGCGGCTCGAAGGCCTTGGGAATGATCGGCAGGTGGCGCGGCAGATTGTCCGCCTCACCCTTGGCATGCCTGCGCATGAACTGTTTTACGATACGGTCTTCCAGCGAATGGAAGCTGATCACCACCAGGCGACCACCCACGGCCAGGCTCTCCAGGGCGGCATCCAGGCCGCGCTCCAGATCGCCCAGCTCGTTATTGACGTGAATACGCAAGCCCTGGAAGGCCCGGGTTGCCGGGTTCTTGCCCTTTTCCCAGGCCGGATTGGCTTCGGTCAGTACCGCCGCCAGATCGGCGGTGCGCTCGAACGGTTTGAGCGCACGGCGCTCAACGACTGCTCGCGCCATGCGCTTGGCGAAACGCTCCTCGCCATATTCCTTGAAGACGCGGGCAATCTCTTCGGCATCCGCCGTGGCAATGAACTGCGCGGCACTGACACCGGCATCCGGGTTCATGCGCATGTCCAGCGGGCCATCATTGAGAAAGCTGAAACCGCGGGTCGGATCATCCAGTTGCGGCGAGGACACCCCCAGGTCGAGCAACACACCCTGCACCCGCCCCGTCAATTGGCGCGCCGCTAGTTCATCGCCCATGTCGGCAAAGCTGCGCTGCACAATGACAAAGCGGCCGTCTTCGGCCGCCAGAGCATTGCCGGTGGCAATCGCCAGAGGGTCCTTGTCGAAGCCGAGCAGCCGCCCTTGCGCGCCGAGCCCCTCGAGAATCAGCCGACTATGCCCGCCGCGACCGAACGTGCCATCGACGTAGCAACCGTCGGCGCGCAGCGCCAAGTGCTCGACGGCCTCGTCGAGCAGCACGGTGATATGGCGGTAGTCGCTGGCAGTCATAGTCACAGGATCAGATCACGCAATTCATCCGGCAGACCGCCAGGTTGTTTGATGGCCGCCAGATCCGCCTCTGCCAGCGCGTTCCAGGCACTTTCATTCCACAACTGAAACTTGTTCAGCTGGCCGACCAGCATCGCGTGCTTGTCCAGGCCGGCATGCTCGCGCAAACGCGGCGGCACGAGGAAACGGCCATTGCCGTCCAGCTCCAGGTCCACGGCATTGCCGATCAGCACGCGCTGCAGGCGACGGTTTTCTTCAACGAGGGATGGCAGCTGACGCAATTTGGCTTCGATCAGCTCCCACTCGGTCAGCGGGTAGACACACAGGCAGGGGTCAACGGCATCAACCGTCACGATGAGCTGGCCGGCACAACGCGAAAGCAGCTCATCACGATACCGACTCGGCATCGCGAGGCGCCCTTTGGCGTCGAGACTGATGGCGTTAGCTCCGCGAAACAAGATTGCGCTTCCCCTTATTGACTAGCTTTCCGTGCCTAAAAAACCACTTCAACCCACTTCGTACCACTTTCGCACACTATAGGAACGCAAGCTCCCCACCGTCAAGGCGAGCCTTGAGGGAAAAATCCTTACAGAACGCAGATTTAGCGACGATTCGAGAGGGTTTTAGCGGGTTTTTGGCGGGGGATTTTCAGGCAATATTTCACGCACTCAGAGAGCTGAGCACGGAACTTAAAGTAACTTCTTAAGAGTAAGAATTTTTAGATATTGAGCAGGCGGGAAAACAACAAAAGCAGATTAAGCAGAAAAAGGTGGAGAGTCGGTCTGTAAGCCGGGTTCTGTCGAGGACAGCCATTCCTCTACGGCATACATCACTGCATGCCTTTAGCAACCTACCCGGTTCCAACGCGGGCCGCGCCAATGGAACCCTATTTGGTCTTGCTCCGAGTGGGGTTTGCCTAGCCATGGACTGTTACCAGCCATGCGGTGCGCTCTTACCGCACCTTTTCACCCTTACCGGCGCTTGCGCGCTTAGGCGGTTGTTTTCTGTGGCACTTTCCGTAGGCTCGCGCCTCCCAGGCGTTACCTGGCACTCTGCCCTATGGAGCCCGGACTTTCCTCCCCCTTCTTGCGAAGGCAGCGACTGTCCAACCGACTCTCCACCGCCAAGGTTACCCATTGCGGCGCAGCGGAACAAGCTTAAGCCTTGCCCTGACGCTCCAACGCGGCCTGATACAGCAGATTCTTGCGCACCCCGGTGATCTCCGCCGCCAGCGCTGCCGCGCGCTTGACCGGCATTTCCGCCAGCAGCAGGTCGAGCATGCGCAAGCTCTCGGCCGAGATCGCCTCTTCACCTTCCGGCGCCTGCCAGCCCCCCACCAGCAGCACGCACTCTCCACGCTGCTGATTGCTATCGGCTGCGATGAACTCGCGCAGCTCGGCCAGCGGAAGACCCTTGAGGGTCTCGAAGGTCTTGGTCAGTTCACGCGCCAGCAGCGCCGGACGCTCGGGGCCGAACACCGCCAGCATGTCCTCGACGCTCTCCAGCAGACGATGTGGCGCCTCATAGAACAGCAAGGTACGCGGTTCTTCGCGCAGCGCTTCGAGGCGCTGCCGACGCCCCACCGCCTTGGCCGGCAGAAACCCCTCGAAGATGAAGCGATCCGATGGCAGCCCCGCCGCCGACAGGGCGGCGATCAGCGCACAGGCTCCGGGCACCGGAACTACCGCAATGCCCGCCGCCCTTGCGGAACGCACCAGATGAAAGCCGGGATCGGAAATCAACGGCGTGCCGGCATCGGAAATCAGCGCCACATCCTCACCTGCCAGCAGGCGACCGATAAAGCGACCACCCTGATCACGCTCGTTGTGCTCATGGCAGGCCGCCAGGGGGGTGCCGATACCGAAATGCTGCAGCAGGCGCTGCGAATGACGCGTGTCCTCGGCAGCGATCAGCGCCACCTCGCGCAGCACGCGCAGGGCACGCGCACTGATGTCATCCAGATTGCCAATCGGCGTGGCCACGACATACAGCGTTCCACAAGTACTCACAGCCCACCTCGATCCAGCGAAAGGTGCCTAGTGTATCGCGATTGCCCGCACTCACGTCGCGCCACCGCCGCCCCTTGGGTACAATCGCGACTTTCCCGACGAGCAATGGAATCGCCCATGACCGCCCGCCTGCGTCCGCTTTCCGCCCTTTTCCTCGCCAGCCTGCTGTGCGCCTGCGCCAGCACGCCAAGCAATCAGTTGGGCGAACTGCCGCGCACTCCCACGGCCAGCATCGAGCAACTGCTGGAACAGGCCGCCGCTGCCAGCGGCGAAGAAGCCGGCCTGCTGCGCCTGTCGGCCGCGGACCAGGCCTATCGCCAGCAGGACATCGGCCGCGCCAGCAGCATCCTGCAGCAGGTGCCTCTGGACAGCCTCAAGCCGGCCCAGCAAGTCTTCGCCAGCACCCTGGCAGCCGAACTAGCCCTGGCCCGACAGAAACCCAAGACCGCCCTCAAGGCCCTCCAGCACCCCAGCCTGGAGCAACTCAGCGCCCTGCCGGTCGATCTGCAGATCCGCAGCCAGCTGGCCCGAGCGCGCGCCCTTGAAGGCAGTGGCCAGATCCTGAATGCCGCCCGCGAACGCGTATTCATCGCCCCACTGCTCAGTAGCGAAGCGGCTGCGCAGAACCAGGCGGCCATCTGGAAACTGGTCAGCAGCCTGCCGCTGGAACAACTGCAACCCACCGGTGACGCCGACCTCAGCGGTTGGCTGGAGCTGGCGCGCCTGACCAAAACCAGCGCCACGCCCGACCAGCAACTGAGCGCGATCGAAGCCTGGCGCAGCGCCAATCCCAGCCACCCCGCTGCTCGTGAATTGCCGGCTGACCTGCAAAAGGTGCTGCAGCTGGCCGGCCAGCCCCTGACCCGCATCGCCCTGCTGCTACCGGCCGAAGGCCAGCTCGCGCAAGTCAGCCAGGCACTGCGCGACGGCTTTATGGCCGGTCACTTCGCCGCCCAGCAGGCAGGCCAGAATCCGCCGCAAATCGACTTCTACGACAGCTCGCGCCTCAGCTCGCTGGATGACTTCTACCGCCAGGCCCAGGCCGCCGGCGTACAACTGGTCATCGGCCCGCTGGAAAAACCCCTGGTCAAGCAACTGGCCAGCCGCCCGCAGCTCCCCATCACCACCCTTGCCCTGAACTACGCCGATGCCGGCCAGCAAGGCCCTGCGCAGCTGTTCCAGTTCGGCCTGGCCGCCGAGGACGAAGCGCGCGAAGTGGCCCGCCGCGCCTGGGATGACGGCATGCGCCGCGCCGTGGCGCTGGTTCCGGAAAGTGAATGGGGTGACCGTGTGCTGGCCGCCTTCCAGCAAAGCTGGCAGGCCAACGGCGGCACACTGATCGCCGCCAGCCGCGTCAGCCAGCCCGTGGAGCTGGCCCAGCAGATCGGCGACCTCTTCCAGCTGCGCCAGAGCGAGGCGCGCGCCAAGCGCCTGCAGAACACCCTCGGCGTACCGGTCAGCGCACAACCCACGCGCCGCCAGGATGTCGACTTCATTTTCCTCGCCGCCACTCCGCAGCAGGCCCGCCAGATCAAACCGACCCTGGCCTTCCAGTACGCCGGCGACGTACCGGTCTACGCCACGTCGCACCTGTTCAGTGGCAGCAACGGTGCCCAGGACAACGACCTTAACGGCATCCGTTTCTGCGAAACGCCCTGGCTGCTCAACAGCAGCGATGCGCTGCGCCAGCAAGTCAGCAGCCAGTGGCCGCAAGCCGGCGGCAGCCTTGGTCGCCTGTATGCCATGGGTCTCGACGCCTACCGCCTGGCGCCCCGCCTGAGTCAGCTCAAGGCCCTGCCGGACACCCATGTCGACGGCGCCTCCGGATCCCTCAGCCTGGCACCCGATCAGCGCGTGCAGCGCCAGCTGCCCTGGGCCGAGTACCGCGATGGCCAGGTACAGCCGCTGCCGGCCAGCGGCATTTGAGCAACACCCGGCAACAAGGCCAGGCCAGCGAACAACTGGCCTGCCAGCACTTGCAGCATCAGGGCCTGCGTCTCCTGACGCAGAACTGGCACTGCCGCCAGGGCGAGCTTGATCTGGTCATGCTCGACGGCGATACAGTAGTATTCGTCGAGGTGCGTTACCGGCGGCATGCCGCCTGGGGCGGCGCCGTGGAAAGCGTGGATGCGCGCAAGCGCGCCCGCCTTGCCGCCGCCGCACAGCACTTTCTGCTGCAAGAGTCGCGCTGGGCCAAACACCCCTGCCGATTCGACGTGGTCGCCATCAGCCCGGACGACCACTCACACCCGCGGCTGGACTGGATCCAGAATGCCTTCGAGACCTGACCAGCCGCCCCAATGAAGGTTTATCCATGGACATGCAATCCCGTATCCGCCAGCTGTTCCAGGCCAGCATCGACACCAAGCAACAGGCCATGGACGTACTCGCCCCGCACATCGAGATGGGCAGCCAGGTGATGGTCAACGCCCTGCTCAACGAGGGCAAGATCCTCACCTGCGGTAACGGCGGTTCGGCCGGTGATGCCCAGCACTTCTCCTCCGAGCTGCTCAACCGCTTCGAGCGCGAACGTCCGAGCCTGCCCGCCATCGCCCTGACCACCGACAGCTCGACCATCACCTCGATCGCCAACGACTACAGCTACAACGAGGTGTTCTCCAAGCAGATCCGTGCGCTCGGCCAGCCCGGCGACGTCCTGCTGGCGATCTCCACCAGTGGCAACTCGGCCAACGTGATCCAGGCCATCCAGGCGGCCCACGACCGCGAAATGCTTGTGGTCGCCCTCACCGGCCGCGACGGTGGTGGCATGGCCTCGCTGCTGCTGCCGGAAGACGTGGAGATTCGCGTACCCTCCAAAGTCACCGCACGCATCCAGGAAGTCCACCTGCTGGCCATCCACTGCCTGTGCGACCTGATCGACAGCCAACTGTTCGGAAGTGAAGAATGAAACAACGCCTGACTCTGGCCCTGCTTCTTGGCGCCACCCTGCTGATCAGCGGCTGCGGCAGCCGCAGCGTCGGCAACAAGATCGACGACCAGTTCATTCCAAGCAACGTCAGCAGCAACATCGAGCGCGCTCACCCCGACCTCGGCAGCAAGAGTTCGCACATTGTCGTGACCAGCTATAACGGCGTGGTCCTGCTGGCCGGGCAGACCCCGCGCGCCGAGCTCAAGCAACTGGCCGGCCAGGCCGCCGGGCGCACCCAGGACGTGAAGAAGGTCTACAACGAGCTGCAGGTCATGACGCCGTCAAACGCCCTGGCGCGCAGCAACGACGCCCTGATCACCAGCAAGATCAAGGCGAACATGCTGCTCGACACCACCATCCCCAGCAGCAAGATCAAGATCGTTACGGAAAACGGCATTGTCTTCCTGCTCGGTCTGGTCACCCGCAAGGAAGGGCAAAGCGCTGCCAATGTCGCCACCACCCACTCCGGGGTGCAGAAGGTGGTCAAGCTGTTCGAGTACGTCGACTAGCACGATCTTCAGGCATGAAAAAGGCGATCTTCCGATCGCCTTTTTTGTTACTTGACCACCTTGAGACTGGGCCGACCTGCTGGCCGCGGCGGCTCGCCACCACCGGACGGACCATCATCTTCCGGTCCAGTTTCCGCCTCACCCTCATCCTCTCCATCAACCTCAAAGACCATGCCCTGGCCATTTTCCCGGGCATAGATGGCCATCAGCGCCTGAATCGGAATATAGAGGCTCTGCGGAACACCGCCAAAACGCCCCTCGAAGCTCACCGCCGCGTTTTCCATCTGCAGGTAACGCACCGCATTGGGCGAGACATTGAGCACGATCTGCCCGTCCTTGGCGAAGCCTGCCGGCACCTTGACCCCGGCATACTCGGCGTTGACCAGAATATGTGGCGTGCAGTTGTTGTCCACGATCCACTCGTAGAGCGCACGAACCAGATAGGGACGACTGGAATTCATCATCGACAGCTCCTTAGCGCATGTCGCGTTCGACAGCCGAAAGACTGGCACGAAATGCCTCGCGGGCAAAGCTGCGCTCCATGTAGTCGAGCAGCGGTTTGGCCGGCCGTGGCAGCTCGATCCCCATCAGCGGCAGGCGCCAGAGAATCGGCAGCAGGCAGCAGTCGACCAGGCTCAGCTCTTCGCTGAGGAAGTAAGGCTTGTCGGCAAACAGTGGCGAGACGCCCGTCAGGCTTTCCCGCAACTCCTTGCGCGCGACCGCCTTGGCCGCCTCCTTGACCTTGGGATCGAGAAGCTGATCCACCAGACTGCACCAGTCGCGCTGAATGCGGTGCATCAGCAGGCGGCTGTTGGCCCGCGCCACCGGATAAACCGGCAACAGCGGCGGATGCGGATAGCGCTCTTCCAGGTACTCCATGATCACGGCCGGCTCATACAAGGCCAGGTCACGATCAGCCAGGGTCGGCAGGCTACCGTAGGGGTTGAGTTCTGCTAGA
>CALMID010000274.1 GCA_937863915.1 uncultured Pseudomonas sp. | reverse complement strand
GTTCCAACACGCGCGGGCCGGCCAGCGCGCCCTCCTTGGTCACGTGGCCGACCAGGAAGATCGCCGTGCCGCTCTGCTTGGCGAAGCGCACCAGCAGCGCCGCGCTCTCGCGCACCTGGGCCACGCCGCCGGGGGCGGACTGCAGCTGTTCGGTGAAGATGGTCTGGATCGAGTCGATCACCATCACCTTGGGCTGCTCGCGGCGCGCCACCTCGATGATCGCCTCGATACAGGTCTCGGTCATCACCTTGAGCTTGTCCTGTGGCAGCTCCAGACGCCGCGCGCGCATGGCCACCTGCTGCTGCGACTCCTCGCCGGTGACGTACAGCGCAGGGAGCCTCTGGGCGATGTTGCACAGGGTCTGCAGCAGGATGGTCGACTTGCCGATGCCGGGGTCGCCGCCGATCAGCACCACCGAGCCGTCCACCAGACCGCCGCCGAGCACCCGATCCAGCTCGCCGGAGACGGTGGAGAAGCGCGGCACTTCCTCGACGCTGACCTCGGCCAGGGTCTTGATCTGCGCCTGCTGCCCGGCCCAGCCGCCGCGCCCGCTGGGCGTGGCAGCGCCGCTTTCCAGAACGGTCTCGACCAGTGTGTTCCAGGCCCCGCACTCGCCGCACTGCCCGGCCCACTTGGGAAAGGTGGCGCCGCACTCGGTGCAGCCATACATGCGCTTGGCCTTGGCCATGGAAATCTCCGCCTGCTGGAAAAGCGGCGATAATAGCCTTCCACCCGACCACGAGTCGCCCGTCATGCAAATCCAGCTGATCCAGACCAGCGCCGAGCAGTTGCCGCTGATTCGCAACCTCTACCAGTTCTACGCCTACGAGTCGTCGGACTGGGAGGAAGAGGATGTCGAGACCGATGGCCGTTTCTATGTGCACGATCCCTACCTGGCCCTGTACTGGCAGCGTGAGGACTGGAGTGCGCTGCTGATTCTGGTCGACGGTTTCATCGCCGGCTTCCTGCTGATCGAGCGCAGCGAGCTGCCCGGTGTCGATGCCCTGGAGTTCGCCGACCTGTTCATCCTCAAGAAGTACCGCCGCCAGGGCATCGGCCGCGCGCTGGTGGAGCAGGTGATTCTGGCCAGCCAGCACAGCTGGATTGTCAGCCTCTATCCTCAGGACCCGCTGGCGGTGCCGTTCTGGCAGGCCATGTTCGAACAGTTGCCCTTCCGCTCGCTGCAGCAACTGGTGGACGCCGAAGACCCGAGCCTGCTGACCTATCTGATCAACCAGCGCCCGCACTGAGCCGCTCGTCCAGCACGCCTACCCGCTACATCGGCTGAACTACTCTCCAGTGAAAGCAGCGGTCGTCTCTACCCGCTGCCGGGAGGTTCTTCATGCGTGCAGCCAGCCGTATCGAGCGCGACTCCTTTGGCACCATTGCCGTTCCCGGCGATGCCCTGTGGGGCGCGCAGACCCAGCGCTCGCTGCTGCACTTTGCGA
>CALMID010000273.1 GCA_937863915.1 uncultured Pseudomonas sp. | reverse complement strand
CACACAGCCTGCGCACTCCGGTAGCCGTCCCCACTTTTGGCTACCGGATTTTTTTTGCCTGCGATTTGAGCGGTGCGTACGGCTCAGTAGTGGCTGTGTCGAAACGGCAACAGACCCTAGCCACGCAATTTCGCCAGCTCGGCCTTGAGTTCGGCGACCTCGGCTTCCAGCTGTTTGACGCGCTCGGTGGCTTCGACCTGCTCGGTGACATCCTTCTGGATGCCGATGTAATAGGTCAGCTGGTCGCCTTCGTTGAATACCGGGGTAATCGACAGTTCGTTCCAGAAGGGCGAGCCGTCTTTGCGGTAGTTGCGGATGATCTGCCGGCAGGGACGATTGTCCTTCACTGCCTGGCGGATGGCCGCCAGACCGGCCTGCTCGCGGTCGCCAGCCTGCAGGAAGCGGCAGTCCTGATAGAGGATATCGTCGCTGTGGTAGCCGGTCAGGCGCTCGAACGCCGGGTTGACGTAAATGAGAATGTTGTCATCGCCTTCCTGCTCGGCGACCACGATGCCGTCATTGGAGGCGTTGACTACCAGTTGCAGCAGCTTGGCGTTGATCATCGGCGGACTTCCCGGTCGGATTCCCTGGCATTCTAAGGCAAAGCGCGCGGTTGCGGCATAATGCGTGTTTGGCACATGTGTTTCGGAGTTTTCATGAAAGTCGCGATTCTCTCGGGTTCTGTGTACGGTACCGCCGAAGAAGTGGCCCGGCATGCCGAGCGCCTGCTTAAAGAGGCTGGTTTTGACGCCTGGCATGCGCCGCGGATGAGCCTGGACGAGCTCAAGGCGTTCGAGCCCGAGGCATTCCTCACCGTCACCGCCACCACCGGCATGGGCGAGCTGCCGGAAAACCTGCAGCCGCTGTACTTTGCCATTCGTGATCAGTTGCCGGCCTGGTTCGGTAAACCGGCGGCGGTGATCGCCCTGGGCGACGCCAGCTACGGCGATACCTTCTGTGGCGGTGGCGAGCTGGTGCGTGAGCTGTATGGCGAGCTGGGCCTTGAGGAAGTGCTGCCGATGCTGCGCCTGGATGCCAGCGAGACGGTGACCCCGGAAGCCGATGCCGAGCCCTGGCTGGCCGGTTTCATTGCTGCGCTCAAGGGCTGATATGCACCCGCGTGCCGTGCAGCTGATCGAACAGCTGGGGTTGCAGGCGCATCCGGAGGGTGGCTTCTACCGCCGTGTCTTCGCCTCGTCGCAGCAGTTGCCCGGCGGCCGTCTGGCCAGCAGTGCCATTCTCTTTCTGCTGCCAGGCGGGGCGATCAGCCGCTGGCACCGGGTCGATGCCGATGAGCTGTGGCACTTCCATGAAGGCGATGGCCTGGAGCTGCTGATTGCCGAGTCACCGGAGCAGCTGCGCTGCGAGCGTCTGGGCCCGGTAATGGCGGACTGCCTGCCGCAGCGCGCCGTGCCGGCCCATGCCTGGCAGGCGGCGCGAGCGCTGGGGGATTACTGTCTGGTGGGCTGCACGGTGGCGCCGGCGTTCGAGTTCGGCGGCTTCAGCCTGCTGAGTGATGCTCCGCCGGCGCAGCGTGAATGGCCGCGGCTGATCGCCGAGTATCCCGAGCTGCTCTGACCGGCAAAGCCACGACGCTGGCTCGCCGGGCAACTGGTGAGGCGGTGGGCAGTCGCTAGACTCCATCGGCATAACAACACGCCGAGGTGAGTCATGACTGCCCAACTGCATCTGTCCAACGTCAAGGATCAGGTTTCCGCTGCCGAATGGCAGACCCGTGTCGATCTGGCCGCCTGCTACCGCCTGATTGCCCTCTACGGCTGGGATGACCTGATCTTCACCCACATCTCGGCCAAGGTGCCCGGCACCGAAGACTTCCTGATCAACCCCTACGGGATGATGTTCCATGAGATCACCGCGTCCAGTCTGATCAAGGTCGATCTGGCGGGCAAAAAGCTCATGGAAAGCCAGTACGAGATCAACCCGGCCGGCTACACCGTGCACAGCGCGGTGCACGAGGTGCGCCCGGATGCCAACTGCGTGCTGCACACCCACACGCCCGCCGGGGTCGCGGTGGCGGCTCAGAAGTGCGGCCTGCTGCCGCTGTCGCAGCAGTCGCTTTTCGTGCTCTCCAGCCTGGCCTATCACGACTATGAGGGCGTGTTCCTGCGCGAGGACGAGAAGCCGCGCCTGCAGGCGGATCTCGGCGACAAGCACTTCTACATTCTGCGTAACCACGGCCTGGTGACCGCTGGCGGCAGCATTGCCGATACCTTCCTGATGATGTTCATCTTCCAGCGCGCCTGCGAAATTCAGGTCATGGCGCAAAGCGGTGGCGGTGAGCTGGTGCACATTCCTCAAGCTGTACTCGATGGCGCCACGCAGATGATGGCGGGTGTGATGCGCACGCCGGTGGGCATGGGCGGCGCGCTGCCGTGGCCGGCACTGCTGCGCAAGCTGGATGCGCAGATGCCCGGTTACGACCAGTAATGGCGCTGACAGGAATTGCCCTGGACGATTGGCGCGCCCAGGGCCGGACGTTCGGCTTCAAGGGGCAGCCCATCGCCTACTGGACGGCAGGCGCGAGTGATGCCGAGCCGCTGCTGCTGATCCATGGTTTTCCCACGGCTGCCTGGGACTGGCACTTTCTCTGGCAGCCCCTGGCCGAGCGCTACCGGCTGATCGCCTGCGACATGCTTGGCTTCGGCGATTCGGCCAAGCCGCGCGGGCATGCCTACAGCCTGCTGGAGCAGGCCGATCTGCAGCAGGCGCTGCTGGCGCACCTGGGCGTGAACGGGCCGGTGCATGTGCTGGCGCATGACTACGGCGACAGCGTTGCTCAGGAGCTGCTGGCGCGGCACGAGGAGGGACGCTTTGCCCTGGCCAGTTGCGTGTTCCTCAACGGCGGCCTGTTTCCGGAAACCCATCATCCGGTGCTGGTGCAGAAGCTGCTGCTCAGCCCGATCGGCGCGCTGATCGGCCGGCTGTTCAGCCGGGCTAAATTGGAGGCCAATCTTGCCCGTATCTTCGGCCCACAGACCCAGCCTTCAGTGGCCGACGTGGATGCCTTCTGGAGTCTGATCCAGCGTCATAACGGCCCGGCGGTGATGCACCGGCTGATTCGCTACATGCCCGAGCGCCGCGTGCAGCGCGAACGCTGGGTCAGTGCCATGCAGCGCACGCGCGTGCCGCTGCGGGTCATCGATGGCGCGGCCGACCCGATTTCCGGGGCGCACATGGTCGAGCGCTACCGTGAACTGATTCCGAACGCCGACTGCGTGTTGCTGGAGACTATCGGCCACTATCCACAGGTCGAGGCACCCGAAGCGGTGCTGGCACATTACCTGGCGTTTCGTCAGGGCAGGGAGGCATGAACATGCAGAGAAGGCGGTTTTTCGGGGTGCTCGCGGTCGGTGGGGCGGTGGCGCTGGGCGCCGGTTACTGGCGCCTGCCGGCAGGACCGGCACCGGCGGCACTGAGCATCGAGGCCGCGCTGGCGTTGCTGCAGCGCCTGGCGAGCGAGCCGCTGGTCAGCCGTCAGGGCTGGTCGCCGGCCGATGTCTTCAACCACTGCGCGCAGAGCATCGACTTCAGCATCGATGGCTATCCCGAGCTGAAGCCGGCCTGGTTCCGCCAGACCGTCGGGCCGCTGGCGTTCAGCGTGTTTGCCGCCCGCGGCGCCATGCGCCATCCGCTGGATCAGCCGATCCCCGGCGCGCCGGCCATCGACAGCCCGGTGGCCGTGAGCGCTGCACTGGCCCGACTGCAGCAGGCCTTTGCCCGTTTTGCCGCGCACCAGGGCGCGTTGCAGCCGCACTTTGCCTATGGCGAGCTGAGCCACGCCGAGTATGCCGAGGCGCATGTGCTGCACCTGTACAACCATCTGAGCCTGATCCAGCGCGGCTGATCATGCCGCTGTCTTATCGTTCATCATTCAGCGCCGGCGTCGATTGTTGCCGGCACGCGGAGCCTGCCCGACACTCGCGCCATCCCCAAGCCTGGCGCAGGAGTTTTTTGCATGACTGAAGCAGTGCGTTTCGAAGATAAAGTAGTGATCGTCACCGGTGCCGGCGGTGGCCTGGGTCGCGCCCATGCCCTGCTGTTCGCCCAGCATGGCGCCAAGGTGGTGGTCAACGATCTGGGCGGCAGTACCCACGGCGAGGGCGCCAATGCCTCGGCGGCCGACAAGGTGGTGGCCGAGATTCGTGCCGCTGGCGGTACCGCGGTGGCCAACCATGACTCGGTAACCGATGGCGGCAAGATCGTGCAGAACGCCCTGGATGCCTTCGGCCGCATCGACGTTGTGGTGAACAACGCCGGCATCCTGCGCGACAAGTCCTTCGTCAAGATGGAAGACGCCGACTGGGATCTGGTCTACAAGGTTCACGTCGAAGGTGCCTACAAGGTCACCCACGCCGCCTGGCCGCACCTGCGCGAGCAGAACTTCGGTCGCGTGATCTTCACCGCGTCCACCTCGGGCATCTACGGCAACTTCGGCCAGTCCAACTACGGCATGGCCAAGCTGGGCCTGTACGGCCTGACCCGTACCCTGGCCATCGAAGGGCGCAAGAACAACATTCTGGTCAATGCCATTGCCCCCACCGGTGGCACGCGCATGACCGAAGGTCTGATTCCGCCGCAGGTGTTCGAGCAGCTCAAGCCCGAACTGGTCAGTCCGCTGGTAGTGTTCCTCGGTAGCGAAGCCTGCGAGGAAACCGGCGGCCTGTTCGAAGTCGGTGGCGGCTGGATGGGCAAGGTGCGCTGGGAGCGCAGCCTGGGCGTCGGTTTCGATCCGCGTGCCGGTTTCAGCCCGGAGGATGTGGCTGCCAATTTCGCCCGCATCTGTGACTTCGAAGGCGCTGCCCATCCGAAGGACAACATCGAGGCGATGAAGGAAATGATGGCCAACCTGCAGAAGTATGCCGGTTGAGGGTTACCTGCTGACTGAATGCGACAAGGCCGGCGAAATGCCGGCCTTGTCGTTTCTGCCCGAGGCTCAGCGTGCCTGCAGCTTGAAGTTGTCGTCCGAGGGTTCCTTGGTATACGCACCCTGGTCGTGTACCAGTTTCTGCGTGCCGCTCATCAGGGCGCTGATGCGGCTGTCGCTGGTCTTGGCCGAGGCGGCCTGGTTGCTGGTGCCGGTGATCAGCGGTGGGTTGAAGCTGAACGACCAGAGGTAGTGCCAGACCGCCGCGTTGTGTTTCTCGGTCAGTTGGGTGGAGCCGAAGTACCAGGGCTTGAGCTCGCTGAAGGCGGTCATGTTCATCAGCCCGCTGTTGCTGTCACCGATGAATCCGGTGCTGCTGGCGCCGGAGGAGCGGTAGGCCTCGAAGATCACGCCCTTGGTTTTCAGTTCAGTCACGTAGCTGCGGCAGACCTCGCCGACCCACTTGTTGCCCAGGTAGCTCTTGGCGTTGTTGGAGTAGAAGGGGTCGAGCAGGGCCACGCGCTTGGGCAGCAGGTTGCTGTTCATGCTGCCGGCGGTGACGGCGTCGCTGATCTTCTTGGCGATGACGATGGCCATCTGGTTGCCCAGCGAATGGCCGAGCAGGCGGATGTTGCTGCCACTGTAGCCGGCCAGGTTGTCGCGGTAGCTGCGAAACAGCAGCTCGCCGGCCGAGATGCTCGGGCCGGTGCTGTAGACGCCGCTGCTGTTCTTCCAGCGCATGGCGCGCGGGCCGGTGGCGGTCCAGATCTTCGCCTCTGCGTCTTTTACCTCGCCTTCATCGGCGAACTGGTTCCAGTAGAGGATGCCGACGTTGTAGCCGGCGGCCAGCCAGGCGTAGGCCAGGTCGAGGTCGGGGCCGCCGGCGTCCTTGCGGTTGAAGGTCTCGCGGTTCTTGGCCTGGCTTGAACCGTTCTGCCAGCCGTGCACGTAGATCACCGTGGGCTTGCTGGCGCTGTAGTAGGCGTTGGTCTGGCCGGGCACGGCCTTCTGCCAGGTGTCGCCATAGCCGAACCAGTACAGGCCGTGGTCGAGGTTCTGGAAGGTGCTGTCGGGGAAGACCCCGACGGCGGCGTGGGCCAGGCTGGACAGGCAGAGCAGGCAGGACAGGAGTAACTGACGCATGCGGCGAACCCTCTTTTGTTGTTGTGTGGGGTAGCCTGCACAGTACGCCGCTGGTCGGTAGTGACCATCGCCCAGATGGGGGAGGTCTGACTTCTGCCGGTAACACTCCGTGGGTAGGCTCGCCCGCCTGCTGCGCCGCGTTGTCGCACGGCTGGCGAGGCGCGCCCGGGCTATGGCACAGTCGTGGCTCGGCCATCCAGGGCCGTGGATCAGCGCAAAGGCAGTTCTGGCATGGCGCCTGCGACCGGTGGCGACCTAACCTTCGTCCAGTGTCGGGTGGGGAGGGGCTGTGCCAGTTTCGACAGGGTAGTAAACGAGA
>CALMID010000272.1 GCA_937863915.1 uncultured Pseudomonas sp. | reverse complement strand
GAAGCCGGAGTCAGTCTTGAAGGCCCCGGTGACAGCCGAGGCCAGCACCAGGGTGCGCAGGGTAATGAAGCCACGGTGGCTGGCGGCATCTTCGACGCTGGCGGCTTCGCGGGCGCCACGGAAGCGCGCCGAGTTGGCCAGACGCAGGACCTTGGCGGCGATCACCGGATCCAGGGATATATTGCGCGCCACGCTGTCGATACTGGTGTTGGGGTTGTCGAATTGCAGGATCAGGTCCTGGGCGACTTTGGGGATGCTGGGTAGGCTGTGCAGCTGATCGAAAAGACTGTGCAGATCCATGTAAACGCTCCGGCGGGTTGAACCATGTAAAAACAATAGTCAGGGGTCAGGGTTTTGCTCCGGCTTTTGCGCGAAACTGCAGAAATCAAACAGGTGTTTTTGAGGAATTGGCTGTGACAACAGGCGTTATGCAACACCGCAATCGGCTCTCGGCCGCCTTGCTCATAGTTTTGCTGGGCTCGGCCGGTTTGGCCCCGGCGGCGGAGTCGGTGCTGTTCAATTTCGTGCGGCCGCTCGATAGCGTGCAGGTCACCCTCAAGGATGCCGTGCTGCCCGATCTGCAGGCCGAGACCAATGGCCAGGGAGAGATTCTCCGTCGCGTCACGTTCAATCCCGCCGCGCAGCCGACGCTGAGCCTGACACCGGCGCAGGGCAGTTGGGACTGGTCGCAGCAGGGCGCCATGAGTCTGCGTCTGCAAAATGCCATGGCCTGGGACCTGACCCTGCTGGTGCGCATCGAGTCGCTCGATGGCCAGCAGCTCCTCAGCCGTGTTGCCGTACCTGCCGGTCCGGCGCAAACCCTGCTGGTGCCGCTGCAGGCCACAGCGCCCATTGCCCAGGGCATGCGCGCGGCACCGCCGATGCCCTGGCGACATAACGGTCAGAGCTGGCTGGTGGCCACCGAGGTCAGCGGCCAGCTGGACGCGCGTCAGATCAAGCGCGTGGAGTTGTCGCTGGAGCAGCCACAGGCCGCGCAAAGCCTCCTGCTCGGGCGTTTCGGTAGCCAGCCGGAGGCGCCGCTGGCCGCTGTGTATGCCGATCTGATCGATGCCTATGGCCAGTCGACCCGGCGTGACTGGCCGGGCAAGATCACCAGCGATGCCCAGCTCAAAACAGAGGCGGCGCGCGAGCAGCAGCAGGTACAGGGCTGGCTCAAGCAGCGTCCCGTGCAGGATCGCTTTGGCGGCTGGCAGACCACTCAGCCGTTCGAGGCCAGTGGTTTCTTCCGCACCGAGCAGCGCGAGGGGCAGTGGTACCTGGTGACGCCGGAAGGCAATCCGTTCTTCTCCCTCGGGGTCAACGCGGTGACGCCCCACCAGAGCCAGACCTATGTGACTGGCCGGGAAAGCATGTTCCGTCAGTTGCCCAAGCCGGGCGAGCCGCTGGCCGCCTTCTACGGCGAGGCGGACAGCCGCAGTGGCAATGCCGCCAATCGCGGCCGTGGCTATGCCCAGGGCCAGTGGTATGACTTCTATGCCGCCAACCGTGCGCGCAGCTATGGCCAGGCCGACCTGCCGGCCTGGCGCAGCAGTGCCCTGCAGCGCCTGCAGGCCTGGGGTTTCAATACCCTGGGTGGCTGGAGCGAGGGCGTATTCAGTGGTGAGGACCGTATTCCCTACACCATCTCGCTGTCGATCCAGGGTGACTTCGCCACCATCGACAGCGGCAATGCCTGGTGGGGTGGGGTACCTGATCCGTTTGATCCGCGCTTTGCCATGGCGGTTGAGCGCGCCGTGGCAATTACCGCCCGCGATCACCGGGAAGATCCCTGGCTGCTGGGTTTCTTCGCCGACAACGAGGTGGCCTGGGCCGCGCCGGGTGGCGAGCCGCAGGCGCGCTACGCACTGGCTTATGCCACCCTGCGTCTGACCACCGATGTGCCGGCCAAGCGCGTGTTCCTCAAGCAGCTGCGCGACAAGTACCGCAACCATGAGGGGCTTTCCAAGGCCTGGGGCATCGAGCTGAAGGCCTGGGAACTGATGGAGGACCCTGGCTTCCAGGCGCCCTTGCCGAGTGCCGAGTTCCCGGCCATTGAAAAGGATCTGCAGCGCTTCCTGCGCACCTACGCCGACACCTACTTCAAGACCATTGCCGATTCGCTGGAATGGCATGCGCCCAATCATCTGCTGCTCGGCGGACGCTTTGCCGTCAGTACCCCTGAGGCGGTGTCCGCCTGCGCGCAGTATTGCGATGTGCTGAGCTTCAACCTGTACACCCGGGAGCCCGAGCATGGCTATGACTTTGCCGCGCTCAAGGAACTGAACAAACCGGTGCTGATCAGCGAGTTCCACTTCGGCTCGCGTGACCGCGGACCGTTCTGGGGTGGCGTGGTCGAGGTGTACAAGGAGGAGGAGCGTGGTCCGGCCTATGCCCAGTTCCTGGAAAAAGCTGCCCGCCATCCGCTGATCGTTGGTGCGCACTGGTTCCAGTACCTTGATCAGCCCGCCAGTGGCCGCCTGCTTGATGGCGAGAATGGCCATCTGGGCCTGGTAGCCATCACCGATCGCCCCTGGCAGGGCTTTGTCGAGCAGGTGCGCAAAGCCAATCTGCAGTTGCCGAACTGGTTGAAGGCGCCGCCTGCGGCCCCTATGCCGGGGCATTCCGCCGCTCAATAAGGCGTGCGCCCACCTTGCGCCGGGTTTCCCGCGCGGGGTGGGCCTGAAACAATCGCGCCCCGCTACTCATTAATTTCCGCAGTGCAGGAGTCCGGCTGTGCAGATTCAGGGCTATTTCGATCTTCGTTTCGAGGCGGTGAAGGAAGCCTTCGCCGCGCTGTTCAACGATCCGCAGGAGCGCGGTGCCGCCCTGTGCGTGCAGGTCGACGGGGAAACCGTGCTCGATCTGTGGGCTGGCGTGGCCGACAAGGACGGCGAGCAGGCCTGGCACAGCGATACCCTGGCCAACCTGTTCTCCTGCACCAAGACCTTTACCGCGGTGGCCGCCCTGCAGCTGGTCGACGAAGGCAAACTGGCTCTGGATCGTCCGGTGGCGCAGGACTGGCCGGAGTTCGCCCAGGCCGACAAGGGCGCCATCACCCTGCGTCAACTGCTCAGCCATCAGGCCGGCCTGCCGGCCCTGCGCGAGATGTTGCCGCCCGAAGCGCTGTATGACTGGCAGGCAATGACCGCGGCGCTGGAAGCGGAGCAGCCCTGGTGGCAGCCGGGCAGTGGGCATGGCTATGCCCCGATCACCTATGGCTGGCTGCTCGGTGAGCTGATCCGCCGGGTCGAGGGCTGTGGGCCGGGCGAGGCCATCGTGCGGCGTACGGCCACCCCGCTGGGTCTGGATTTCCATATCGGCCTGCACGACGACGAGTTTCCGCGGGTGGCGGCCATTGGCCGCAAGAAGGGCGATCTGGGCGATGCGGCTGCCCAGCGCCTGCTGCGCTGCATGATGAGCGAGCCGACCTCGATGACCACGCGGGCCTTCACCAATCCGCCGTCGATCATGACCAGCACCAACAAGCCGGAGTGGCGACGCATGCAGCAGCCGGCGGCCAACGGCCACGGTACGGCGCGGGCGCTGGCCGGTTTTTACACGGGGTTGCTGCAGGGGCGGTTGCTGAATGCGGCGCTGCTCGCCGAGCTGACCCGCGAGCATGCCTGTGGCGAGGATCGTACCCTGCTGACCCAGACCCGTTTCGGGCTGGGCTGCATGCTTGATCAGCCGCAGGTGGCCAATGCCACCTATGGTCTCGGACCGCAGGCCTTCGGTCATCCGGGGGCGGGGGGCTCCATCGGCTTTGCCGACCCGCAGCGCGGCGTGGCGTTCGCCTTCGTGACCAACAGCCTCGGCCCTTATGTGCTGATGGACCCCCGCGCGCAGCGCCTGGCCCGCCTGCTGGGCGAGTGCCTCTAATCCGCTAGGCGTGCTGCTGCAGGGAGTGGTTCAGTGCCTGCTGCAGCTCTTCCAGTTGCTCGGGCTGCAGTTGCAGGATCGCCAGGCAGGCTGGTGCCAGCTTGGCCCATTCGTGGCCCTGGCTGCGGCCGCTCTTGCGCTGGTGGAAATGTTCGGCCAGCTGGCTTAGCGCCACCAGGCGGGCACTGGCGGCGGGCAGGTTGCCGCCGGGGTGGCTGAGCAGGATGAAGTCGTGGTGGTGGCGGATCGCCTGGCAGATTTCCTCGGGTAGCGACCAGCTCTGCGCCAGCATGCAGCCGACCAGGGCATGGTTGGTCGGCAGGTGTTCTTCCTCGATTTCGGTGAAGCGCCGCACGGGCTCGGCGTTGGCTTGGCCGAGAATCTCGCGGTATTGCGGGAATTTGCGCATCAGCACCGGTACCCCGCAATCGCGGAACAGGCCGAAGGTGTAGGCATCGTCGGCCTGTACGCCGTGCTGCTTGCCGAGCAGGCCGACCAGCATGCCGGAGTATTCGGCAATCTTCGCCGAGGCATCCCAGAAGCGCTCCAGGCTGGGGCTGCCTGAGAACTCGTGACGCAGGGCAATACCGGCCAGGGCCTTGCTGGCCACGTCCAGCCCCAGCAGATTAAGCGCCTGCAGCACGGTGCGGGCGCGCAGGCGAAAGCCGAAATAGGGCGAGTTGGCGATCTTCACCAGGCCGGCGGCCAGCCCCACATCGTGACTGACGTAGTCGGAGATGCGGCGGAAATCAGGTTCTGCGCTGCGCAGTTCCTGGCCGAGCTGATCGAGAATGGCCGGGCGCGGCGGAATGCCGATATCCAGTACGGTCTTGCGGTACAGCTCGTCCAGTTCGCTGGAGACGACTTCACTGGTCATGGAGGCTTTCCGGGTGGGTTTGCTGGAAGTTCTGCAGCCAGGCGGTGATTTCCTCGGCACCCATCGGCCGCGCGTGCAGATAACCCTGAATGGCATCTACTCCGGCGTTTTGCAGGGTGTGCAACTGATCGAGGTTTTCCACCCCCTCGGCTACCACGGTCATGCCCAGTTCGCGGCCCAGCTGGGTGATGGCACGTACCACGGCCAGCACGCGCTTGTCGTCGGGCAGCGGGGCGATGAAGGCGCGGTCGAGCTTGAGCTTGCCCGCGGGGATGTCCTTGAGCGTGGCCAGGCACGAATAACCGGTGCCGAAGTCGTCGATCGACAGGCTGACACCCAGCTCGATGGCCTTGCGCAGGTTGCTCTGCACCAGCTCGGAGATGTCCATGAACAGCGACTCGGTGATCTCCAGTTCGAGCAGGGCCGGTGGTGTTTCGCTGCACAGCAGTGCGGTGTATAGCGCCTGGGAGAACTTGGGCGCGGTCAGCTGGGCCCGCGAGACGTTGACTGCGATCTTGGTCGGTATGCCCAGGTCGAGCAGGCGTTTTGCCTGCAGCGCCGCCTGCAGCAGGCACCATTCGCCAAGCCGCACCACCAGGCCGGTCTTTTCCGCCACCGGAATGAATTTGCTCGGTGGAATCAGCTCGCCGTCGAGTTCACAGCGCATCAGGGCTTCGATCGCCTCGATGCGCCCGTCGAAGGTGACGATGGGCTGGTAGTGCAGGTACAGGCCGCCGATCTCCAGGGCGGCGTGCAGCTTGTGCTCGACCTCCAGCTCCTCGCGGGCCAGCTTGACCCCCAGGCGGCCGGCCTGCTTTTCCTCGCCGGAGAGCACGTGCATGGCGCCGCCCTGGTGCTTGCCGTCGAGCATGGCGTGTTCGGCGCGCTGCAACAGGCTTTCCGCCGACTCGTCGTATTCCAGGCAGGCGACGCCGATGGAGGCGGTCGGGTGCAGGCACATGGCGCCGATTTCCAGCGGCGCGCTGATCAGGCTGAGCAGCTCGGCGGCGAGCATCTGGGCTTCGTTCTGGCGCAGCATGGGCGCGAGAATGGCGAATTCGTCGGCGCTCATCCGCGCCACATGGCCGCGATGGCCGATGCCATGGCTCAGGCGGTTGCCCAGCTTGGCGATCACGCTGTCGCCACCGCCCAGGCCGAGCGAGTCATTGACCTTGCGGAAGCGATCAAGGTTCAGCCACAGCGCGGCCAGCGGCTGGCGGTTCTTCTGTGCCAGCTCGGTCAGACGCGCGCCCATGCGCAGGCAGCCCTGGCGATTGAGGCAGCCACTGAGTGGGTCGATGACGGAGGGATCGGACACGGTGGTACATCCAATCGGGGCTTGCTACAGAGCCTTGACCCTGAACCGACGGATTGCAAGGCAAGAGCGCCGCAGAGCGCTTATCATGGCCGGCAGCATGAACCCGTCGGCAGTTTCGGGTCGGCATACTATTCCATCGGGGGGGATAACCATGAAGAAAATCATCTGTCTGCTCAGCCTGGCCATGCTTGCCGGTTGCAGCGGCTTTCCCAGTGAGCGGGTTGGTGCCAGCGACAAGAATCCGCTGACGCCCAAGCAGGAAGTCGAAGCCCTGGCGGGCGATACCAAGGCCTGGCTGGATCGCTACGAGCCGAAGTTGAAAGCCGCCATCGAGGGCAGCGGCTTTACCCTGGAGCGTCGGCGCAATGTGCTGGCAGTGAGCATGCCGGTACAGGGCGGTTTCAACCCCGACCGTCCGCAGATGCTGATGCCTGCCAAGCTAGGTCCGCTGACCCGGCTGGCCAAGCTTGCCGAGCAGGATGCCGAT
>CALMID010000271.1 GCA_937863915.1 uncultured Pseudomonas sp. | reverse complement strand
AACTCTGGTACCGTCCCGAGGCGCCCAGCACCGACAAGGAGTAAGCCGTGCAACATGTGGTAGCCGCCGCCGTCTACAGCGCGGGACACAAGATCCGCGACATTACCCTCGACGAGGGCCGGCACTGGGCCAGACAGCCCGGCCATTTCGCCTGGATCGGCCTGCACGACCCCGGTGCAGAGGAGCTACGCCTTTTGCAGCAGCAGTTCGACCTGCACGAACTGGCCCTGGAAGACGCCCTGGCCCAGCACACCCGGCCCAAGCTCGAAATCTTTGGCGATGCGCTGTTCATGGTGCTGTATTCGCCGCTACGGGTGGACGGCCAACTGCGCTTCGTCGAAACCCAGCTGTTTGCCGGCAAGGGCTATGTGGTCAGCGCACGCTACGGCAACTCGGCGCCTTACTCGACGGTGCGCCAGCGCTGCGAAGCCCGGCCGCTGCTGCTGGAGCATGGCGAGGATTTCGTGCTCTACGCCCTGCTCAGCTTCGTTATCGAAAACTACCGCCCGCTACTGGAACAGACCCACAGCGAACTGGAGGCACTGGAACAGGCGGTGCTGGAACGACCGCTGGAACAAACCCAGATTGAACAGATTCATGGCCTGCGCCGCGATCTGCTGCGTCTCAAGCGCTACGTCGGGCCTCTGGTGGAAATCTGCCAGGAACTGCAGCAGCTGGACTTCCCCTTTATCGACAAGCACATGCGCCCGTACTTTCGCGATGTGGCGATCCACGTCAACCGCCTGCTGGAAGACCTGACCAACCAGCGCGAAATGGCCGATCACGCCATTGAGCTGGGCCTGTTGCTGGAAGCCTCCCGGCAGAGCGTGGTGCAGCGCAAGTTCGCCGCCTGGGCCGCGATACTGGCCTTCCCCACGGCCGTTGCCGGACTGTACGGGATGAATTTCGACTTCATGCCAGAACTGCGCTGGCACTACGGTTACTTCACCGTGCTCGGCGTGATCGGCAGCGGCTGCCTGGCCCTGTTCGCCAACTTCAAGCGGCTGAAATGGCTGTAGGGCTCAGAACAGCTCGATATCCGGGCCGCCCTCGTCGCGATTGCGCTCATTCATTTCCGTGACGACCAGCTCCTTGAGTTGCTCAAGGCAGCCATCACTCAGAGCGGCAATATCCAGGCCGCGAAAACGCCGGCTCTGGAACTGGGCGGAAATGAAGCAGTTGTAATGGGCAAGACCCTGCCCGGGGATGCGGGTGACCTCGGAATGGCCAACCAGATTCAACTCGCAGTACACACAGCGCATGACGACCTACAAAAATCCAATCAACAGGTGTCATGGGCCAATGCCCAGTGAGATGCCATCCCCAGTGACGGGGAATGGCCTGCAACCCCGCTATCCTGAGCTTGCGCTGTTAGACCGGAAGTTTTGCGTCACTGCCTTTCGACAGCTTTGCCCATGACAAACAAAACGGGCGCGGATTCTTGAGGTCCGCGCCCGTGATGTCAAACTGATATGACGACTGGTGGGTCAGGCGGCCTTACCCTGAGCCACGAAACGCATCATCCACTCGGCCACCGCACGCCCCTGCTGCTCCTGAGCCAGGCTCTGCACGGCCTGCTCATACACCGCCGGCTCATAGCTTTCGCGGCGCAGGTTGAGCAGATCGCGGGTGTAGTCGTGGATGAACTCCGGATGCCCCTGGAAGCACAGTACCTGATCGCCGATGTGGTAGGCGGCGTTCGGGCAGAACTCGCTGGTGGCGATCAGGGTCGCATTCTCCGGAAGGCGGGTGACCTGATCCTGGTGGTAGATCAGCATGTCCAGGGTATCGCTGGCCGGACTCATCCACTGCGGCTTCTCGGTCACCTGGTAGCGGTGCACGCCGATGCCCCAGCCCTTCTGCGCACGCTCGGTATAGCCACCCAGCAGCAGTGCCAGCAGCTGATGACCAAAGCACACACCCAGCAGCTTCTCGCCACGCTGATAGAGGCCCAGGACGTACTCGCGCAAAGTCAGGATCCACGGATCGGTGCCGAACGAGTCGGCCTTACTGCCGGTGATCAGGTATGCATCGTAACGTCGGTCCTCGGGCGGGTAATCGCCGGCGACCACGTTATACACCTCAAACTCCGCTTCGATCGGCTGCTGACTGAACAGCTGCTGAAACATGTGGCCGTAGCTTTTGTACTGATCGGCCAGTTGTGGACGGAGATTGTCGGTTTCCAGGATGCAAATGCGCAGTGGCATACGGGGTTGGCCCTCCTTTCAGGCAGCCAGAAGTGTTTTAGATATTTAACGCACCATCTTGTTTTGCTGAACATCAAGGCGCGCATTATTAACCCTTTTGCCAACCCGGGAAAAGACGCTTTCGGCACTTTTTTTAGTACCGTTTATCGCTCAAAAAAATGCACAGCAATTTCACGGCAAACCCGCATGCCACAAGGCGCCGCCCGATATCCGCCGGCGTGCTGAAAATCACCTTTTCGACGCTTGCGATGAACGCCGCGCACAGGTGTTTTTCCCGGTGCGACAGAGTCGATTTTCCAGCTGGTTCTGCACCCGGCTGAACACAATCTGCAACCCGCACAAACGACAAGGCCCGCACATGGCGGGCCTTGTCGAAACAGCGT
>CALMID010000270.1 GCA_937863915.1 uncultured Pseudomonas sp. | reverse complement strand
TGATCGCCCTCGCGGGGCTGCAGATCACTCAGGCGATTGAGACAGGAACAGGCACGCCACTCCAGCGGCCCGAGGGTTTCGCGCAGGCTGCGCACCAGACGCTTGGCCTCCAGCAGATCATCCACCTCGGCGTCATCCACCAGGCTCCACTGACTGCTGTTGTCCTCTTCCTCGACCTGTGGCCCCAGCCCCAGCGGCAGGTACTGGCAGACACGCGCCACCACCTGCTCGATGGCCTGACGACCATGGGTACGACAGACCCGGCGCAACTCGTTGCAGGCCTCGGCTTCTCGGTTGGAGAACGCCTGCAGACTCTGCTCGCCCAGGGCCAGTTCCAGGGCCTGCAGCAATTCGCGCAGGGCACCGGGCAGCTGCGTGCGCACAACGCTGCACAGTGCCTGGCTGATGACTGGGGCAATCGGTGCTGGCATGACGAAGGGAAGCCTCCTGCACGAATAAACGTCCTGCGTGGACTATAGCCAGCTCTGCCGCCGGCGCGAAGCTCGATACCTGCCGTGCAGCATACCGCCCTGGCACGTCGGCGGCGAACGTCTACGCTTGCAGGGAGTTGCCTGCGGAGTCGCCTGTCATGGCCCAAGCCCCTCTACCGCCAGCCGACAAGGACAAGGAAACCCGCCTGTTCCTGTTCCTCATCGTGCTGTTCTTTCCCCTGCTGTCGATCGCCCTGGTCGGCGGTTTCGGCTTCATCGTGTGGATGCTGCAACTGATCATGGGCCCACCCGGCCCGCCGCTCTGACCGTCAAGGACGCCCCCATGGATGACACCGTGCATATCGCCAGCCTGCTGGTGCACTGCCGCCCCGAACTGCTGCCGGCGCTGCTGGCCAACCTCCAGCACCTGCCCGACGTGGAGCTGCATCAGCACAGCGCCGAAGGCAAGCTGGTGGTGGTGCTGGAGACCGACCATGAACGGCAGATCCTCGAGCGCATCGAGCAACTGCAACAACTGCCTGGCGTACTCAACGTCGCGCTGATCTATCACGAACTCCTCAGCCCGGAAGGAGCCACCGCATGAGCCTGACCCGCCGAGAATTTGCCAAGGCCCAGGCGGCCGCCATTGCCGCGGCCGCCGCCGGCCTGCCGATCGCCAGCACGGCGAGCAACCTGATCACCGATGCCGAGCAGACCGACCTGAACTGGAACAAGGCGCCCTGCCGCTTCTGCGGCACCGGCTGCAGCGTGATGGTGGCGACCAAGAACGGCCGCGTGGTGGCCACCCACGGCGACGTCAAAGCCGAGGTCAACCGCGGTCTGAACTGCGTCAAGGGCTACTTCCTGTCGAAGATCATGTACGGCAGCGACCGCCTGACCCAGCCGCTGCTGCGCATGAAGAACGGCGTCTACGACAAGCAGGGCGAGTTCCAGCCGGTAAGCTGGGAGCAGGCGTTTTCCATCATGGCCGAGAAAACCAAGGCCGCTCTCAAGACGCACGGCCCCGAGGCCATCGGCATGTTCGGCTCCGGCCAGTGGACGGTGTGGGAAGGCTACGCCGCCAACAAGCTGATGAAGGCCGGCCTGCGCTGCAACAACATCGACCCCAACGCCCGCCACTGCATGGCCTCGGCGGTGATGGGCTTCATGCGCAGCTTCGGCATGGACGAGCCGATGGGCTGCTACGACGATATCGAGGCCACCGACACCTTCGTGCTCTGGGGCTCGAACATGGCCGAGATGCATCCGGTGCTGTGGACCCGGGTCACCGACCGCCGCCTCAGCGCGCCACAGGTCAAGGTCGCCGTGCTCTCGACCTTCGAGCACAGAAGCTTCGACCTGGCCGACATCCCCATGGTGTTCAAGCCGCAGACCGACCTGATCATCCTCAACTACATCGCCAACCACATCATCCAGTCCGGCGCGGTCAACCAGGCGTTCGTCAGCCGCCATACCAAATTCGCCAAGGGCGCCGACGACATCGGCTACGGTCTGCGCCCCACCGACCCGCTGGAACAGAAGGCGAAAAACGCCGCCACTGCCAACACCTGGAGCGATATCTCCTTCGAGCAGTTCGCCGCCTTCGTCAAACCCTACACGCTGGAGCGCGCCGCCGAGGAATCCGGCGTGCCGGCCGAGCGACTCAAGGCCCTGGCCGAACTGTATGCCGACCCCAAGCGCAAGGTCATGTCGTTCTGGACCATGGGCTTCAACCAGCACACCCGCGGCGTGTGGGCCAACAACCTGATCTACAACATCCACCTGCTGACCGGGAAGATCAGCGAGCCGGGCAACAGCCCCTTCTCGCTCACCGGCCAGCCCTCGGCCTGCGGCACCGCCCGCGAGGTCGGCACCTTCTCCCACCGCCTCCCGGCGGACATGCTGGTGGCCAACCCCAAGCACCGCGAGAAGGCCGAGAAGATCTGGCAGGTGCCGGCCGGCACCATCCAGGAGAAGCCCGGCTTCCACGCCGTGCAGCAGAGCCGCATGCTCAAGGACGGCGTGCTCAAGGTGTACTGGACCCAGGTCACCAACAACATGCAGGCCGGGCCCAACGTGATGCAGGAGATCCTGCCCGGCTGGCGCAACCCGGAAGCCTTCGTCATCGTTTCCGACGTCTACCCCACCGTCTCGGCCCAGGCCGCCGACCTGATCCTGCCCAGCGCCATGTGGGTGGAAAAGGAAGGCGCCTATGGCAATGCCGAACGGCGCACCCAGTTCTGGCATCAACTGGTCAAGGCGCCGGGCGAGGCCAGGTCGGACCTCTGGCAACTGGTGGAATTCTCCAAGCACTTCACTACCGACGAGGTCTGGCCGGCGGAGCTGCTGGCCAAGGCGCCGCAACTCAAGGGCAAAACCCTGTTCGAGGTGCTGTTCAAGAACGGCCAGGTCGACCGCTTCCCCGCCAGCGAGGTGGCGCAGGGTTTTGCCAATGACGAAGCCGAGGCCTTCGGCTTCTACCTGCAGAAGGGCCTGTTCGAGGAATACGCCGCCTTCGGCCG
>CALMID010000269.1 GCA_937863915.1 uncultured Pseudomonas sp. | reverse complement strand
TCGAGAATGACACCCTGCTGCCGCTGACCTACCGCTTCAACCGCGGTGGTCTGGGCAAGAGCAAGCAGGTCGAACATGACTTCGACTGGACCGAAAAGCAGGTGATCGGTACTGATCGCGGTGAGCAGGTACGCCTGCCACTCAACCGCGGCCTGCTCGACAAGTCGACCTACCAGCTCGCCCTGCAGCAGGCGGTCGCCAATGGCGAGAAGAACGTCAGCTATCAGGTGATCGACGGCGACGAGCTGGATACCTATGACTTCCGCGTGCTCGGTGAAGAGCGGGTACGTACCCAGGCCGGCCTGATCGATGCGATCAAGGTCGAGCGGGTGCGCGACCCTACCAAGAGCGCGCGCAAGACCGTGCTGTGGTTCGCCAAGGACTGGGACTTCCTGCTGGTTCGCCTGCATCAGGTCGAGAAGGACGGCAAGGAATACCAGATCATGCTCAAGGAAGGCGAAGTCAACGGCCGCAAGGTGGTTGGCGCGAAGAACTGAGGCGTTGCAGATATGAAAAAGCCGGGCAATTGCCCGGCTTTTTTGTGCTTGGCGTTACCACATCAGGTCGTCGGGGACCTGATAGGCGGCGTACGGATCATCGGCATCCGGTGCCTCGGTCGGCGTATTGAGCAGGATCACACGATGCGGGTCACGCTCCTGGATGCGCAGCGCCGCCTCACGCGGGATCATCTCGTAGCCGCCGCCATGGCGGACGATGGCCAGCGAGCCGCGGCTGAGCTTGTCGCGCAGCATGGTGTTGACCGCAATGCGCTTGATCTTCTTCTCGTCGACGAAGTTGTAGTAGTCATCGCTCTGCAGCTTGGGCAGGCGCGAGCTTTCGATCAGTTGCTTGATCTGCGCGGCGCGGGCCTTCTGCTCGGCCTTTTCCTTCTGCTGCTCGTTCAGCTCCTGGTCACGCGCGGCCTTCTCGGCCTGCGCCTGCAGGGCAGCTTGTTTGATCGCATCATCGACTTCCACCTGGCCTTTCTTTTCCAGGCGTTGCTGCTTCTGCTTATGCTTGCCGGCCTGTTTGGCCTGCTTTTCACTGACCAGACCGGCTTTCATCAGCTGGTCGCGAAGGGAAAGACTCATGGAAGGTTCTCGTTCAGTTCGACTCAGCAGCCCAGGGCTGCCTTTTCCTGTTTCTTGGCTTCGCCCCACAGGGCATCCAGCTCATCCAGGCTGCAATTCTCGATGGGACGGCCCGCTTCACGCAACGCCTGCTCAATGAAGCGGAAGCGCCGCTCGAACTTGCCATTGGCCGCACGCAGCGCCGCCTCCGGCTCGACCTTGAGATGACGGGCCAGGTTGGCCACGGCAAACAGCAGGTCGCCAAGTTCCTCGGCAATGGCCTGCGGATCATTCTCGCTCATGGCCTCGAGCACTTCATCCAGCTCTTCGCGCACCTTGTCCAGCACCGGCAAGGCTTCCGGCCAGTCGAAGCCAACCTGCGCCGCGCGCTTCTGCAGCTTGGCCGCGCGTGACAGAGCCGGCAGGGCCTGAGGCACATCATCCAAGAGCGACAGCTGCTCGGGCGCCTCAGCCTTGGCCGCACGCTCCTCGGCCTTGAGTTCTTCCCAACGCTGCTTGACCGCCGCCTCTTCCAGCCTGGCCGCATCCGGCGCCGCATACAGGTCGCCATCCGGAAACACATGCGGGTGACGGCGGATCAACTTGGCGGTGATGCCATCGACCACCTCGGCAAAGCCGAAGCGTCCCTCTTCGGTCGCCAGCTGGCTGTAATAGACCACCTGGAACAGCAGATCACCCAGCTCGCCGGGCAGATGATCGAAATCGCCGCGCTCGATGGCATCGGCCACCTCGTAGGCCTCTTCGAGGGTGTAGGGCACGATGCTGGCGTAGCTCTGCTTGAGGTCCCACGGGCAACCATGCTCGGGGTGACGCAGGCGAGCCATCAGCTGCAGCAGATCGTCGAGCTTATACATCCTTGCTGCCCCGCTCGCGGCGCGTCTCGATCACGTTGGGCAGCTGGCTGATGCGCGCGAGCAAACGCCCCAGGGCTTCCAGCCCGGGAATCTCGATGGTCAGGCGCATGGCCGCGGTGTTGTCTTCCTTGTTCGAGCGGGTGTTGACCGCCAGCACGTTGATCTTCTCGTTGAGCAGGACCTGCGACACGTCGCGCAGCAGGCCGGAGCGGTCGTAGGCACGCACCAGGATATCCACCGGATAGGTCTGCACCGGGGTGCTGCCCCAGCTCACCTGAATCATCCGGTGCGCCTCGCGCTCGACCAGTTGCAGCGCGGTCGGGCAGTCCTGGCGGTGGATGGTGACACCGCGACCGACCGTGATGTAGCCGATGATCGGATCGCCCGGCAGCGGCTGGCAGCAACCGGCCATCTGCGTCAGCAGGTTGCCGACGCCAAGGATCTGCACGTCGTCGTGGCGCCCCGGGCGGCTGCTCGGCTTGCGCGGAATCAGCTCCAGCTGCTCGCTGCTGCGATCCGGCTCGACCAGTTGCTGCGCCTGATTGACCGTGGGCGCCAGGCGCAGATCGCCGGCGCCCAGTGCGGCATACAGGTCCTCGGCGCTCTTGAGGTTGCACTTCTCGGCGAGCTTGTTGAAGTCCACCGGCGGCATGGCCAGGCGGGCCAGCTCGCGTTCGAGCATCTGCTTGCCGGCGGCGACGTTCTGTTCGCGATCCTGCTGCTTGAACCAGTGGACGATCTTGGCCCGCGCCCGGCTGGTGGTGACATAGCCCAGGTTGGAGTTGAGCCAGTCGCGGCTCGGCGCACCGTTCTTGCCGGTGATGATCGCCACCTGGTCGCCGGTGTGCAGGCTGTAGGTCAGCGGTACGATGCGCCCGTTGATCTTGGCGCCGCGGCAGTTGTGACCGATCTGGGTATGCACGCGGTAGGCGAAGTCCAGCGGCGTGGCGCCCTTGGGCAGGTCGATGGCATGCCCGTCCGGGGTGAACACGTAGACGCGGTCCGGCTCGATATCGACCTTGAGCTGCTCGGCCAGGCCACCGATATCCCCCAGCTCCTCGTGCCACTCGAGCACCTGGCGCAGCCAGGCCATCTTCTCTTCGTAGTGGTTGGAGTTGCCCTTGACGTCGGTGCCCTTGTACTTCCAGTGCGCGCACACGCCCAGCTCGGCTTCCTCGTGCATGCCGTGGGTGCGGATCTGCACCTCCAGCACCTTGCCTTCCGGCCCGAGCACGGCGGTGTGCAGCGAACGGTAGCCGTTCTCCTTGGGGTTGGCGATGTAGTCGTCGAACTCCTTGGGGATGTGCCGCCACAGGCTGTGCACGATGCCGAGCGTGGTGTAGCAGTCGCGCACCTCGGGCACCAGCACGCGCACCGCACGCACGTCGTAGATCTGGCTGAACTCCAGACCCTTCTTCTGCATCTTGCGCCAGATCGAATAGATGTGTTTCGCCCGCCCGCTGATGTCGGCCTTGATCCCGGCGGCATTCAGCTCGTCGCGCAGCTGCTGCATGACGTCACTGATGTACTGCTGGCGATCGAGACGACGCTCGTGCAGCAACTTGGCGATCTGCTTGTACTGCTCGGGCTCCAGGTAGCGGAAGGACAGGTCCTCCAGCTCCCACTTGATATGACCGATGCCCAGGCGGTGGGCCAGAGGAGCATAGATGTCGAACACCTCGCGGGCCACGCGGTGACGCTTCTCTTCGTCGGCGTTCTTGACCTCGCGGATGGCGCAGGTGCGCTCGGCCAGCTTGATCAGTGCCACGCGCACATCGTCGACCATGGCCACCAGCATCTTGCGCAGGTTCTCTACCTGCGCCTGGGAGCCAAGCACCAGGGAGTCGCGCGGATTGACGCTGTTGCTGATCGCCGCCATGCGCAGCACGCCCTTGATCAGCTTGCCGACCACCGGACCAAAGCGCTCCTGCACTGCCGCCAGGCTGACCTTGTCCTCGCGCACCGCGCGATAGATCACCGCCGCCACCAGCGAATCCTGATCAAGCTTGAGATCGGCGAGAATCTCGGCGATCTCGAGGCCGGTGCGGAAACTCGAATTACCCTCGGCCCAGATATTCTTCTGCGCGATCGCCTGCTGCTCGACATCACGGGCGTATTCGCACGCCGCGCGCAGGCCGTCACGCTCCAGCGCCGGGTCGAGCGCGAGCATGTGATCCAGCCAAGCATCGAGGTTGAGGCTGCCGTCATCGTTGACCGGCTGCGAAGCCCTTACCTGTACCATCTTGCATCCTCTTGCAGAGCCGGCCTTCCATGGGCCGGTCGGATTACAGGAGCTTCCTGGCAGACCGCTGGAAAGCTACCTGCGTTGCCATCGCCGCGTTAAAAACAGGCTCAAAATGCTCATTTACTGCGGGTAAACTGCGCTTTTTCGCCTGTTTCTGCC
>CALMID010000268.1 GCA_937863915.1 uncultured Pseudomonas sp. | reverse complement strand
GTGCGCAACCAGGCCACCATCTTCCTTGCAGGGCCACCGCTGGTTCGCGCGGCCACCGGTGAAGTGGTCAGCGCCGAAGACCTCGGCGGCGCCGATGTTCACTGCAAGACCTCGGGCGTGGCCGACCACTATGCCGAGAACGACGAGCACGCCCTGGCCATCGCGCGCAGCTCGATCGCCAACCTCAACTGGCGCAAGCAGGGCCAGCTGCAGGCGCGCACGCCCATTGCGCCGCGCTACGCCAACGAGGAGCTGTACGGCGTCATACCTGCAGACAGCAAGCAGCCCTTTGATGTACGCGAAGTGATTGCCCGTGTGGTCGACGACTCGCAATTCGATGAATTCAAGGCGCTGTTCGGCACCACCCTGGTCTGTGGTTTCGCGCACTTGCACGGCTACCCGGTGGCGATCTTGGCCAACAACGGCATTCTCTTCGCCGAGTCGGCACAAAAAGGCGCGCACTTTGTGGAGCTGGCCTGCCAGCGCGGTATTCCGCTGCTGTTTCTGCAGAACATCACCGGTTTCATGGTCGGACAGAAATATGAAGCCGGCGGTATCGCCAAACATGGCGCCAAACTGGTGACCGCCGTGGCCTGCGCCAAGGTGCCGAAATTCACTGTAATCATTGGCGGCAGCTTTGGCGCCGGCAACTACGGCATGTGCGGCCGAGCCTACGATCCGCGCTTCCTGTGGATGTGGCCGAATGCGCGGATCTCCGTGATGGGTGGCGAACAGGCTGCCGGCGTGTTGGCTCAGGTCAAGCGCGAACAGGCCGAACGCAGCGGACAGAGCTTCAGCGCCGACGAGGAACAGCAGCTCAAGGCACCGATTCTGGAACAGTACGAACGCCAGGGGCATCCCTACTACTCCAGCGCCCGCCTGTGGGACGACGGCGTCATCGACCCGGCGCAGACCCGCGACGTGCTCGGCCTGGCGCTTTCGGCCAGCCTCAATGCCCCCATCGAGCCGACCCAGTTCGGCATTTTCCGGATGTAATGCGCATGACCACCTTCAACAGCGTCGAACTGGTCAGGGACCCGCGCGGTTTCGCCACCCTCTGGCTGAACCGTCCGGAGAAGAACAACGCCTTCAATGCCGAGATGATCCGCGAGCTGATCCTCGCGCTGGATGCCGTCCAGGAAGACAAAACCCTGCGGTTTCTGGTGCTGCGCGGACGCGGCAAGCACTTCTCCGCCGGCGCGGATCTGGCCTGGATGCAACAGGCCGCCGGCCTCGACTACAACGCCAATCTGAATGATGCCCGCGAACTGGCCGAGCTGATGTACAACCTGTACTACCTGAAGATCCCGACCCTGGCCGTGGTCCAGGGCGCCGCCTTCGGTGGCGCGGTAGGACTGGTCAGCTGCTGCGACATGGCCATCGGTGCCGAAGATGCGCTGTTCTCCCTGTCCGAGGTTCGCATAGGCCTGGCGCCGGCAGTGATCAGCCCCTTTGTCGTGCAGGCTTTGGGCGAGCGCGCGGCCAAGCGCTATGCGCTCACCGCCGAGCGCTTCGATGGCAAGCGCGCCCGTGAACTCGGCCTGCTCGCCGAATGCTACTCACCCAGTGAACTGGACAGCCAGGCGGAGAGCTGGATCAGCCACCTGCTGCTGAACAGTCCGCAGGCCATTCTGGCCAGCAAGGATCTGCTGCGCGAAGTCGGCCCGGGCGCCCTCAGTCCGGCGCTGCGCCGCTACACGGAAAACGCCATCGCCCGCATCCGCGTCAGCGCCGAAGGCCAGGAGGGCCTCAGCGCCTTCCTCAACAAACGCACGCCAGCCTGGCAGGAGTCGCACTGATGAAGCCGATCAACACCCTGCTGGTGGCCAACCGTGGCGAGATCGCCTGCCGCGTGATGCGTAGCGCCAAAGCCATGGGCATTCGCACCGTGGCCGTGCACAGCGCCATCGACCAACACGCCCGGCATGTCGCCGAGGCCGATATCGCCATCGATCTGGGCGGCGCCAAACCCGCCGACAGCTACTTGCTGGCCGACAAGATCATCGCTGCCGCCAAGGCCAGCGGAGCTCAGGCCATCCACCCTGGCTACGGTTTTCTTTCGGAGAATGCCGCTTTCGCCCAGCTGTGCGCCGAACACAATCTGCTCTTTCTCGGCCCACCAGCAAGTGCCATCCGCGCCATGGGCAGCAAGTCCGCTGCCAAGGCGCTGATGGAGGAAGCCGGCGTGCCCCTGGTGCCCGGCTACCATGGCGAGGCGCAGGATCTGGCCACCTTCCGCGTGGCTGCCGCCACCATCGGCTATCCGGTACTGCTCAAGGCCGCTGCCGGTGGCGGCGGCAAGGGCATGAAAGTGGTGGAAAGCGAAGCGCAACTGGCTGAAGCCCTCGCCTCTGCCCAGCGCGAAGCCCAGTCCGCCTTCGGCGACTCGCGCATGCTCGTCGAAAAATACGTGCTGCAGCCGCGCCACGTGGAAATCCAGGTGTTCGCCGACAGCCATGGCCACTGCCTGTACCTGAATGAGCGTGACTGCTCGATCCAGCGTCGCCACCAGAAGGTGGTCGAGGAAGCCCCCGCGCCGGGGCTTTCGCCCGAACTGCGCCGCGCCATGGGCGAGGCCGCCGTCAAGGCCGCACAGGCCATCGGCTATGTGGGTGCCGGCACCGTGGAGTTTCTGCTGGATGCCCGCGGCCAGTTCTTCTTTATGGAAATGAATACCCGCCTGCAGGTGGAGCACCCGGTCACCGAAGCCATCACCGGCCTCGACCTGGTCGCCTGGCAGATCCGCGTGGCCCGTGGCGAGGCGCTGCCGATCACCCAGGAGCAGGTTCCGCTGAGGGGGCATGCCATCGAGGTCCGTCTGTATGCCGAAGACACCGAGCAGGACTTCCTGCCGGCCTCCGGCACCCTCGCCCTCTACCGTGAGCCGGCCAGCGGCGAAGGTCACCGGGTCGACAGCGGCGTCCGTCAGGGTGATGCCATCTCACCGTTCTACGACCCGATGCTGGCCAAACTGATCGCCTGGGGCGAGAACCGTGAGGAGGCGCGCCTGCGTCTGCTCAGCATGCTCGACCAAACCAGCGTCGGCGGTTTCAAGACCAACCTCGCCTTCCTCCAGCGCGTACTGGCTCACCCGGCCTTCGCCGCTGCCGAACTGGATACCGGCTTTATCGGCCGTCATCAGGCCGAGCTGCTGCCAGCGCCTGGCGAACTGCCGGAAGACTTCTGGCAGATGGCCGGCCAGGCCTGGGTGCAGAGCGAAGCCGGCCGGGGCCGGGCCGATGACCCGCATTCGCCCTGGGCCATGCACAACGGTTGGCGCGCCGGGCTGCCGGCAGAAATCAGCCTGCACCTGAGCTGTCAGGGACAACGCCACTGGCTGCGCCTGCGTCAGCAGAAAACAGAACCCCAGTGGTGCCTGGATGGCGAGCGCCTGTACCGTCAGGACCAAGGCCAACTGAGCAGCCGCCGTGCCATTCGCCAGGGCGAAGCACTCTTTATCGAGTGGCAGGGAGAGCTTCGTGAAGTGCGCCGCGTCGATCCCATCGCCGAAGCCGAAGCCAGCCACGCCCAGCACGGCGGTCTGACCGCCCCGATGAATGGCAGCATCGTGCGTATCCTGGTGGAAGCCGGTCAGGCCGTGGAAGCCGGCACCGCGCTGGTGGTACTGGAAGCCATGAAGATGGAACACAGCATTCGTGCGCCTCATGCAGGCATCGTCAAGGCGCTGTACTGCGCCGAAGGTGATCTGGTCAGCGAGGGCAGTGCGCTGGTGGAGCTGGAAGAATGAGCATCGCCCTTCCCCGTCAGGTCCGCCTGGTCGAAGTCGGCCCGCGAGATGGCCTGCAGAATGAGAAAGAACCGATCAGCGTGGCCGACAAGGTACGCCTGACCGACGACCTGAGCGCCGCCGGGCTTTCCTATATAGAAGTCGGCAGCTTCGTATCGCCCAAGTGGGTGCCGCAGATGGCCGACAGCACGGAAGTCTTTGCCGGTATCCACAAGAAGCCCGGCGTGGTCTACGGCGCCCTCACCCCCAACCTCAAGGGTTTCGAGGCCGCAGTCGAGGCCGGGGTGAAGGAAGTGGCGGTTTTCGCCGCCGCCAGCGAGGCCTTCTCGCAGAAGAACATCAACTGCTCCATCGCCGAAAGCCTCGCGCGTTTCGTGCCGGTGATGGAAGCGGCCAAGGATCACGGCATCACGGTGCGCGGCTATGTGTCCTGCGTGCTCGGCTGCCCCTACGAAGGCGATATCCGCGCCGAGCAGGTCGCACCCGTGGCCCGCGAGCTGCTGGCCATGGGCTGCTACGAAGTCTCGCTGGGCGACACCATCGGTGTCGGCACCGCCGGGCAGACTCGCCGCCTGTTCGACGTGGTCGGTCGTGATATCC
>CALMID010000267.1 GCA_937863915.1 uncultured Pseudomonas sp. | reverse complement strand
GCCGGGGAACTGCGCAATCACCTGCTGCAGAATACCCTTGGCCTTGTCCTTGTTGCCCAGACGCTGCTCGACGTCAGCCAGCTTGTACAGCGAGTCCGGCACCTTGGCATGGCTTGGGTAGGAGGCGCTGACGCGGGCAAAGGCCTGACCGGCGCCTTGCAGATCGCCCTTGGCCAGATTCACTTCGCCCAGCCAGTACTGGGCATTGCCGGCGTACTGGCTGTTCGGGTACTTGCGCAGAAAGGCAGTAAACGCCTGGCTGGCCTTGTCGAAGTCCTTGGCCTTGATCAGGTCGAAGGCGGCCTCGTAGTAGAGTTTTTCCTTGGCGGGATCGCCCGGGACAGCTGCTGCAGACTGCTGGCCTGCTGGCGCTACCGGAGCAGCAGCGGCATTGATGGCGCCGGCTGCGGGGGAATTCTGAGCGGCGGGCGCACCTGCGGCACCACCGGCTAAACGTGCATCGAGATCCTTGTAACGGTCCAGACCTTCCTGCTTGAGGCGCTGGATCTCGTTCTGCTGTTCCTCGACCATGCCGCGCAGCTGGGCAATCTCTGCCTGCATCTGCTGCAACTGCATGAACAGCTCGCTCTGCGCCGAAGCCGGGGCCTGAGCCCCGCCTCCGGCGTAGGCGCCCGCCGTCCCGTAACCTGCCGGCGGATAGCTGCTGCCGTAGCCGGCATTGCTGCTGTCGATCACCGGAACCTCGGCCACTGCCGCAAGCGGCAGGGCGAGAGCCATCAGAGTCAGGAGACGGCGACTACGCATCTTACTTGCGCAGCTCTACGCGACGGTTCTGAGCCCAGGACTGGTCGTCACTGCCGGTAGCAACCGGACGCTCTTCGCCGTAGGAAACCAGTTCCAGCTGAGCCGGGGAAACGCCCTGCAGAACCAGGTAGCGCTGAACGGCCTTGGCACGACGCTCGCCCAGAGCCATGTTGTACTCACGGGTACCGCGCTCGTCAGCGTGGCCTTCCAGAACGACGCGAGCGCCGTTGCCTTTCAGGTCCTTGGCGTGAACGTCCAGAGCGCGCATGGCTTCCGGCTTCAGGTCGGAGCTGTCGTACTCGAAGTAGAAGGTGGTGATGGCGCGCAGAGCGGCTTCATCAGCCAGGCTGCCGTCCAGACCGTTACCGTTGGCGTTGTAGCCAGCGTTCGGGTCGATGGCGCCGTCGCCATTCTCGTCACCATTCTTGGAGGAACAGCCAACTGCAACAGCCAGGGCCAGGCTCAGGGCGGCAAATTTGCCAAATTTCAGCATTTCCATTGTGGAACTCCTAAAGGAAGTCAGGTTGTACAGGCATTAATTCAAATAAGGGGACCAGGAAGGTTCTCTGACCTCACCTTGGGCCACGGGCAGGGGCACGCGAACTCGACCATTGGCGGAAGCCAACATGAGGACGCCACGGCCCTGCTGACGGGTGGCGTAGATTACCATGACGCCATTGGGGGCGACAGTGGGCGACTCGTCCAGGCTGGTCTCGGAGAGGATGCGCAAACGCCCGGTCTGCAGGTCCTGCACGGCCACTTTGAAGTTGGTGTAACCGTCCTGGCGATGCACCATCACCAGTGCTTTTTCGTCAGCCGAGAGCTTCGGGTTGGCGTTGTAGTTGCCGGTGAAAGTCACCCGCTCGGTAGCACCGCTGGCCAGGTTCAGCTTGTAGATCTGCGGTTTGCCGGCACGGTCGGAGGTGAAGTAGATGGTCTGGCCATCCTTGCCCCAGAACGGTTCGGTATCGATGGCCATGTGATTGGTGGCGCGACGCAGCTGACGGCTGGCCACATCCATGACGTAGATTTCCGGGTTGCCGTCCTTGGACAGAACGAAAGCCAGCCTGGAACCATCCGGCGACCAGGCCGGCGCGCCGTTCAGACCCTCGAAGTTGGTCACCTGCTCGCGGCGGCCGGTGTCCACATGCTGAATGAACACGCGCGGACGGCGCTGCTCGAAGGACACATAGGCGATGCGGCGGCCATCCGGGGCATAGCGCGGCGACAGGATCGGCTCACGCGACTGCAGCAGGGTCACGCCACGGGCACCGTCATAGTCGGCACGCTGCAGGGTGTAACGGGTGTTGTTCACGCCAAAACGTTCGGCGGTGACGAACAGCAGCTTGGTGGAGAAGGAGCCCTTGATACCGGTGAGCTTCTCGAAGCCCTGATCCGCCACGTAGTGGGCCATGTCGCGCAGCTGATCGGTGCCGCCGCTGACGCTGCCGGTCATCACCTGCTGCTGGGTCGCTACGTTGAACAGGGCGAAGTGCACCTGCAGGCGACCACCGGCCGGGGTGATGTTGCCA
>CALMID010000266.1 GCA_937863915.1 uncultured Pseudomonas sp. | reverse complement strand
CCTGCTGGCCATGGGCGGCCTGGTCGAGAAGCAGGTCAACGATGCGGTTACCGCGCTGATCGAGGCCGACTCCGGCCTGGCCCAGCAGGTGCGCCTGATCGACGATCAGATCAACCAGATGGAAAGCAGCATCGACGAGGAGTGCATCCGCATTCTCGCCCGTCGCCAACCGGCCGCCTCCGACCTGCGCCTGATCATCAGCATCAGCAAGTCGGTGATCGACCTGGAACGCATCGGTGATGAAGCCTCGAAGATCGCCAAGCGCGCTCTGGAACTGTGCGAGGACGGAGAGTCCCCGCGTGGCTACGTCGAGGTGCGCCACATCGGCGAGCAGGTGCGCAAGATGGTGCAGGAGTCCCTGGACGCCTTCGCCCGCTTCGACGCCGACCTGGCGCTGTCCGTGGCGCAGTACGACAAGCAGGTCGACCGCGAGTACAAGAGCGCCCTGCGCGAGCTGGTCACCTACATGATGGAAGACCCGCGCTCGATCGGCCGCGTGCTCAGCGTGATCTGGGTACTGCGCTCGCTGGAGCGTATCGGCGACCACGCCCGCAACATTGCCCAGCTGGTGATCTACCTGGTGCGCGGTACCGATGTGCGGCACATGGGCCTCAAGCGCATGGAGCAGGAAGTGAAGGGCGACGAGGCCCAGTAAGCCTGTTGCGCCGACTGCAACGCCCGGCTCGTGCCGGGCGTTGTGCTTTCTGCACTCCGGGTTTGCCACAGGGGGGCGGTTGGCGACTATGCTTAAGCCATTCCCCTGAGGAGCGGGCAATGGCCAAAGTCAGTGTGCTGGTGGTGGATGACGCGACGTTCATCCGCGACCTGGTAAAGAAAGGATTGCGCGACAATTTCCCCGGCATCCAGATCGAGGAAGCCATCAACGGGCGCAAGGCCCAGCAGCTGCTGGGGCGGCAGTCTGTCGACCTGATTCTGTGCGACTGGGAAATGCCCGAGCTGTCCGGCCTGGAACTGCTCACCTGGTGCCGTGCCGAAGAGGCACACAAGATCACCCCGTTCATCATGGTGACCAGTCGCGGCGACAAGGAAAACGTGGTGCAGGCTATTCAGGCCGGGGTTTCCGATTACATCGGCAAACCGTTCTCCACCGAGCAGCTGGTGACCAAGGTGAAGAAGGCCCTGCACCGCGCCGGC
This sequence comes from uncultured Pseudomonas sp., assembly GCA_937863915.1. GTDB lineage: Bacteria > Pseudomonadota > Gammaproteobacteria > Pseudomonadales > Pseudomonadaceae > Aquipseudomonas. The sequence goes on along the minus strand of CALMID010000266.1, from coordinate 5,964 downwards.
AAGCTGCAGGCCCTGATGAGCAGCGCGCCGCCGAAGATGCTCAGCACCGGTGCCTTTGCCAATGACTCGCTGTCGGCGCTGACCGGCGGCAATGCCGAGGTGGTCAAGCCTGCGGCCAAACCCGCTGCCGCGCCGGCGGCCGCCAGCGCCTTTGCCAAGCCGGTGGCGGCGGCCAAGCCGGCCAGCGCGGCTAACGGTGGACGTGGTCAGGGCCAGTTGCGCCTGCCCGCTGGCAGCATGGATTGCGTGATCAAGGCGCTCAGCCTCAAGGAGGCGCTGCTGGTGGTCCGCCGCGGCGAACCGCTGCCGCAGGTGCTGGAAAGCGCGGTGCTCGACCTAGAGCAGGGCGAGGCCGCCGAGACCGCGCGGCTCAATGGCTACCTGCACGCGGTGGCGGCGCTGGAGCCCAAGCCCGACAGTGAATGGCTGCAGGTCACCTTCAAGTTCGTCGACCGCGACCCGCAGAAGCTCGACTACCTGTCGCGTCTGATTGCCCGCGGCAGTGCGCAAAAGCATTTTGTGCCCGGCGCCTGATCGCGCATCGCCGGCTGGCAATGGCGACTTCGCCACAGGCCGGGTTGCGGGCTGTCGCAACGCCGGCGGCACGCTGCTAGTCTTGTTCGTCCCAGTCCGTCACTGAACCCGATCGTCCGCCTATGCTGCCGCGTATTGCTGTCCTCCTCGCCGCCCTGCTGCTGGCCAGCCCGAGCATGGCGCTGACCATCTACAAGTATGTCGACGCCAACGGCGTGGTGACCTACAGCGACAAGGCCGTGGCGGGCGCCCAGGTGTTCGTTTTCCGCGACCGCATGATCGAGCGCCTCGATACGGTGGTGAAGCTGGAGACGGTCAAGCACGAGGGTGGCGAAACCCTCAAGGTGCGCAACGACCTGTATGCCCCGGTGCAGATCGAACTGCGTCTGGACAACGTGCAGAACGCCGTCGGTGCGCCGGATAAGCCGATTCACTGGGTGCTGCCGCCGCGCAGCTCGATCCGTCTGGTCAGCCTGGCGCCGGCCGAGCCGGGCAAGCCGATGAGCTACAAGACCAAGCTGCGTTCGGTGCTCGGTGACCCACGTCTGGCTCCGCAGCACTATGCCTACCCGCTGCCCTGGCGCGGCGGGCCGTTCAAGCTGACCCAGGGCGCCAACGGCAAGTACAGCCACTTCACCCCCAAGGGCCGTTATGCCCAGGACATCGCCATGCCCGAGGGCACGCCGATCGTGGCCGCCCGTGGCGGGGTGGTGGTCAAGACCGAGAATCACCAGAGCGGGCGCGGCACCAACCCGTCCGGCAACTTCGTGCGCATCCTTCATGACGACGGCACCATGGGCGTTTACCTGCACCTGATGCGCGGTTCGGTGATGGTTCAGGAGGGCCAGCACGTGGCCGTCGGCACCCCGCTGGCGCGTTCGGGCAACACCGGCAACAGCACCGGCCCGCACCTGCATTTCGTCATCCAGCGCAATGTTGGCCTGGCCCTGGAATCGATTCCCTTCGACTTCGCCCGGCCGGTGGGCAGCCTGCCCAACTTCGCCGTCGCCACCGGCGAATAGCCGCGTAGGAGCGGCTGCCCTGGCAGGCAGCTGACGCGCTCCGAACGTCGGTCATACTTGTTCCAGACGCTCTGTTCCGGTACTTTCCGCGCCCCTCGGGCGGCTCTGCCGCCTTTCAGTCGCCCCGGAGCGCTCATGAGTCCCGCCGATCTCGTCATGCAGAGTTATGGCCGTTGCTGTGCCAGCAGCGGTTTCTTCGACAGTTTTTACCAGTACTTCCTCGCCAGTTCGCCGGAGATCCGCGAAAAGTTCGCCCACACCAACATGCCGGCGCAGAAGCAGCTGTTGCGCCAGGGCATTCTCAACCTGGTGATGCACGCCCGCGGCATGCCCGACACCAAGTTGCGCGCCCTTGGTTGCAGCCATGCCCGCGGCGCCCTGGATATCCGCCCGGAGCTGTATGACCTGTGGCTGCAGGCCCTGCTGCAGAGCATCGGCGAGCACGACGGCCAGTGCGATGCGAACACCCGCCTGGCCTGGCACGAGGTGCTGAACAAGGGCATCAGCGTGATCAAGGCGCAGTACTGAACCGGCCGGCGGTCAGCGCGGCCCGGTTAAAACCCTATATAATGCGCGCCTTTCAAACCTTAACCTGAGGTCAAGCCTGTGAGCACTCTGCCACCCTGCCCGAAATGCAACTCCGAATACACCTACGAAGACGGCGCCATGCTGGTCTGCCCGGAGTGTGCCCATGAGTGGTCGGCCACGGCTGCTGCCGACAGCGCCGCGGAAGGCGACAAGGTGATCAAGGATTCGGTCGGCAACGTGCTGCAGGATGGCGACACCATCACCGTGATCAAGGACCTCAAGGTCAAGGGCAGCTCGCTGGTGGTCAAGGTCGGTACCAAGGTGAAGAACATCCGCCTGTGCGACGGCGACCACGACATCGATTGCAAGATCGACGGCATCGGCGCCATGAAGCTCAAGTCCGAGTTCGTGCGCAAGGTCTGACCCGGCGCGCCCGGCGGGGCAGACTCCGCCGGGATTGGCTACCCTGCATAAGGCATCGTGCGCTGGCGGAGGGAGTCATGCAGAAATTGTGGTTGGCCGTGCTGATGCTGCTGGCGACACCGCTGGCCGCCGAGGAGTGGCGCGTGGTGGGCGACGAGCAGTTTGCCCCCTACAGCTTCGTCAGCCAGGACGATGACACGCCGCGCGGCCTGGATGTCGAGCTGGTGCGAGCGGTGCTCGACGAAACCGGCCAGCCCTACACCCTGCGCCTGTATCCCTGGGCAAGGGTCAAGCAAATGCTGGAGCGGGGTGAGGTCGACATGGCCTTCCAGTTCGCCGGCACGCCCGAGCGCCAGGCTCAGTACGAGCTGGTCGGCCCGCTGCGCAGCGGTTCCACGGTATTCATGAGTTCAACCCGGGTGGTGCTCAAGGACTGGCACAGCCTCGATGACCTGTCGCCCTACGTGATCGGCCAGGTGCGCGGCTATGCCTACGAGGCGGCCTTCGACAAGGCCGACCTGCGCCGCGACAGCAGCGCCAGCAACCCGCGCCAGCTGGTGTCCATGCTGCTGGCCGGACGCATCGACATCATCGTCGGTGACCGCGAGCAACTGCTGTATTTCGTCCGCGAGCAGCGCGCCGATGCCGAGGTGCGCATCCTGCCCACGCCACTGGTGCAGATGTCGCGTTATGTGGCTTTCGCCAAGGGCGACAAACACCGTGCCGAGCGCTTTGCCCGGGCGCTGGAAAAGCTGCGGGCCGATGGCCGTCTGCAGGCCCTGTTGCAGCGCTGGACGCACTGACAGGCTGCAAAACCAGGCTTATGGCGAGCGTGCCGCCCAGTGGGCGAGCAGTTCGGGCACTTCTGCCTCGTCATCCAGTTCGGCCAGCTGGGCGCTGTTGACCAGCGCGCGCACCTGCGGGTCGGCCATGTGCAGGCCGAGCGCGCCATCGGGCAGGCAGGCGGTGATGCGATAGGGTTGCCCCTCGCCGTCGACGCAGATTCGCGCCAGGTCGAGAAAGCGTGGCGGGCAGCGCTGGCCGTCGCGGTCGACCAGCACCGCCACCTTGGGCCGTAGCTGCAGGCGGGGATTCTTCTCCAGCACCACGCCCACCTCGCCGGTGTGCAGCTCGACCAGGGTGCCGACCGGGAAGATGCCCAGCCATTCGATGAAGCGCATCACCAGCTCGGCATCGAACTGCGTATCGCGCTCGTCCATCAGCACCTTGAAGGCATCCTTGACGCTGCGCGCCCGGTCGTAGACGCGCTGGCTGGTGATGGCGTCGAAGCAGTCGACGATGCTGATGATGCGGGTGAAATAGGGAATCTGCTCTTCCTGCAGTCCCTGCGGATAGCCCGTGCCATCGAGGCGCTCGTGATGGCCGTGGGCGGTCTGGCTGACGATGGCAGCGAGGTCGGCATGCTGCTTGAGCAGGGCGTAGCCGAGGCGGGCATGGCCCTTGATGTGCTCGAACTCCTCGGGGGTGAGTTTGTCCGGCTTGTTGAGGAGGCGCTGGTCGACGCGGATTTTGCCGACATCGTGCAGCAGGCCGCACAGGCCCAGTTGCTCCAGTGCTTCGCTGGCCAGACCGAGGTGCTGGCCGAAGCCCATGGCCATGATCGACACGGCAATACAGTGCTGGCTGGTGTATTCATCCTGCGACTTGAGGCGGGTTAGCCAGAGCATGGCGCTTTCGTTGCGCAGCAGGCTGTCGAGGTTGTCGCGGACCACCGCCCGGCAGGCCGGTACATCGATCTGGTGCCCGTGCACGATGCGCTCGAAAACGTGTTCGATCAGTCGTGTGCTGGCCTGCTGGCAGTGGCTCGCCTGCTGCAGTTCGCGTGACAGCGGCTGGCGCCTGTGGCTGAGTGGCGGTGTGTCGGTGGGGCTGACCTGCACCTGTTGCAGCTCGTCGATGAACACATACTGGCAGCAGGCCTGAACGGCCTGGATATCCTCGGCGGTCAGCAGCGGAAAGCCCTGAAAGAGGAACGGGGTTTCCCGCCAGGGGCGGTCCACCTCGCACACATACATACCAATCTTCAGTTGCCAGGCATCCAGCCGGCGACGGGTCAATCGCGTGCCTCTTGGCATACAGCGCTACTCCGGCCCTACAGATTTTCTTCTGTCAGTGTAGCTGCTGGTAACGGGGCTCCGCCTGTCGTTCAGGGAGCGGCGGCCGTAACCGGTTCGCTCGGGAAGTTCTGCAGGTAGGCGGCCAGGCTGGCGATATCGGCATCCGTGAAGTTGGCGGCGATCGACATCATCACCGAGCCGGCGCGGCTCGGGTCCTTGTCGCGGAAGCGCGTCAGCGCCTTGCGCAGGTATTCCGCCGGCTGGCCGGCCAGGCGCGGTGTGTTCTCGCGCCCCTCGGCCTGCTGGCCATGGCAGGCCACGCAGATGGTCTTGAACTTCACTTCGCCCTGCTGGGCGAGCGCGCTGTCCGCCGGTTCGGGGTGCGGCAGCACCTTCTGCTGGCCGAAGTAGATGGCGATGTTGACCCGGTCCTCGGTGGTCAGGGTCGGCGCCAGCTTGGACATGACGAAGTCGGTGCGCTCGCCGCTGGCGAATTTCTCGAAGGCATTGAACAGGTAGATCGGGTTCTGCTGCGCCAGGTTGGGAATGTGCGGGCGCTTGCTGTTGCCGTTGGCACCATGGCAGTTGCCACAGAAACGGATGCGCTCCTGGCCGGCGGCATAGGCCTGCTCGCGCAGGGCCGGGTCGGCATTGAGCTGGGTGAAGCGCAGCAGGGCTTCCTCGTTGGCCTGGGCCAGGCCGGCCAGGCTGGCGAGCAGTAGCAGGGCAATCAGTCGCATGGCAGAGATCCTTTCCTCGATACGCCGTGGGGCGGGAGAATTGGCGGCGACTATAGAGGGGCCGATTGCCGCAGATGCTGGCACAGATCAAGCAAAACGCAGGTTATTCCGCTGCCGGCGCCGGGTAGGCATACAGCAGGATCGCCTCGGCCAGTTGCAGGTCGCTGTAGTGGCGGCTGGCCGGGCGTTCGCGCAGCAGGCGCAGCGCGGCTTCCAGCTGCACGCCGCGGATGGCGCCCTGGCTGGCGACGAAGCTGGCCGCGTCCTCGCCGGCCGCGCGGATCAGCTTGTCATCGCGGCTGCTGGCGCTGGTGCGGCTGGTGGATTCCGGTGCCTCATAGGTGAACAGGACCGTGATCAGGCTGACGTAGAGCGTCATGTACGGCGGATCGTCGGGCAGGGGAAAGGCCTCATAGTCCTGCACCTGGGCCTGAGTGGCAGAGAGCGGCACGCAGGCCAGCAGTAGCGTGAGTGCGGAGCGCAAATTCATGGACGGTCCCTGTCGTGATGCGGCGGCGCCATCCTAGCCCAGCCAGCACGCGTCGGCAGCCTGCCTGTGCGGAACTGTGTCGCAGTGGCGATGCTTGCGGGGCTGCGGGTTTGCATCAATGCTTGTGGTATCCCTGCGCGGAGTGCTTC
>CALMID010000265.1 GCA_937863915.1 uncultured Pseudomonas sp. | reverse complement strand
CCTCCGACCACTTGACCCCCAGTCAAGTGCGCTACCAAGCTGCGCTACGCCCCGAAAGTGGCTCGCCGGGCCTCGCCAGGCGAGGCGGCATAATAAAGGATCCGCGGTTGGGGGAGAAATTATTTCTGCGGCTCGAGCATGACCAGCAATTCTTCGAGCTCGCTGATCATCTCGCGCACGAGGGCCTGCAGGCGCTCGGCGCTCTCGTCGACGATGGTGCCCTCTTCGGTGAGGCGCTGGCGCGCACCGCCGATGGTGAAGCCGTGTTCGTACAGCAGCGAGCGGATCTGGCGGATCGTCAGCACATCCTGGCGCTGGTAGTAGCGGCGGTTGCCGCGACGCTTCACGGGCTTCAGCTGCGGGAATTCCTGCTCCCAGTAGCGCAGCACGTGGGGTTTCACATCACACAGCTCGCTCACTTCGCCGATGGTGAAGTAGCGTTTCCCGGGAATCGGGGGGAGTTCGTCGTTGTTGCCGGGTTCCAGCATCATTTCGTATCAAGCCCTGTCTTATGCTTTTTCTTCTGCGGCCTGCTCACCGTCGCCGGTGTAGGCCTCGACCCGCGCCTTCAGTTTCTGGCCCGGGCGGAAGGTCACCACGCGGCGCGCGGTGATCGGAATTTCTTCGCCGGTCTTCGGGTTCCGACCGGGGCGCTGGCTTTTGTCGCGCAGGTCGAAATTGCCGAAGCCCGACAATTTTACATTCTGGTTGCTGGCCAGAGAAGCGCGGATTTCCTCGAAAAAGATCTCGACGATCTCCTTGGCCTCGCGCTTGTTGAGCCCCAGCTCTTCGTACAGCTTTTCGGCGAGATCGGCCTTGGTCAGTGCTTCAGCCATGGGTGGTGTGTTCCCTTCGTCAGTTCCTCAGGCTGGCCCCGTGTTCCTCTCCCAGACGGGCGAGAACAGCGTCCAGCCATGCAACGATTTCAGCTTCGTTAAGAGTGCGGGAAGGATGCTGAAAGGTCAAGCCCAGCGCAACACTTTTTCTTTCAGGATCAATACGTTCGCCGCAATACACGTCAAACACCTTGAGGTTGACAAGGCATTCGCCGGCTGCTTTGCGAACCGTGTCACACAAGGCGGACACCGGCAGCTCGCGCGCGGCGACGATCGCGAGGTCGCGCCGCACTTCCGGAAAGCGCGACAGCGGCGCAAAAGCGGGCTTGCTGGCGGCCAGCAGCGCATCGCGTTCCACCTCGAACACGTAAACAGGCTGCGGGATGTCGAGCTGGCGCTGGACTTCCGGGTGCAGCGCGCCGATCAGGCCCACCGGCTGGCCGCGATCGAGGATGGCGGCCGTCTGGCCGGGGTGCAGCGCAGGGTGCTCCGCCCGCTCGAAGCGGAAATCCCCTGCCCGCCCGGTGCGCGCCAGCAGTGCCTCGAGGTCGCCTTTCAGGTCATAGAAATCGACCGCCGCAGGGCCACCGGCACTCCAGGCCTCCGGTGCCCGGCTGCCGTACAGCAGCGCGGCCATGACCGGCTGCTGCTGCAGCTGGCCGTCCTGCTGGCGGAAGCGCAAGCCGGACTCGAACAGCCGGGCGCGGGTCTGCTGCCGGTTCAGGTTGTGTTGCAGCGTGCTGACGAGGCTCGGCACAAGGCTCGCGCGCATGTCGGCCATGTCGGCCGAGATCGGGTTGCGCAGGCGCACGGACGTGCGGCCCGGCTCGAACAGCGCCTGCAGTTCCGGCGCGATGAAGGAATAGCTGATCACCTCGCGGTAGCCGCGGCCCACCAGGGTCTGGCGCAGCACATCGGCCGGCAGCGCGGTTTCCGGCAGGCCGGTGAGGTCGAGCTTGCCGAGGATCGAGCGGGTCGGCAGGCGGTTGTAGCCGTACACGCGCGCCACTTCCTCGATGAGGTCCTGCTCGATGGCGATGTCATAGCGCCAGCTGGGCGGGCGGATCTCCCAGCCGCCGCAGCCGGTTTGCGGGCGGAAGCCGAGCCGCTGCAGGATGGCCGTGACCTCACCCTCCGGCAGCGAGGTGCCGAGGTACTGGTCCAGCCGGGCGCGGGTCAGCGCCACCGGCTCGCGCGCCGGCAGGTGTGCCTCCGACACCACATGCACCACCGGACCGGGCTCGCCGCCGGTGATCTGCAGCAGCAATTCTGTTGCCCTTTCAATGGCTTCCAGCTGCTTGTTAAAGTCCACCCCGCGCTCGAAGCGGTGCGACGAATCGGTGTGCAGGCCATAGGCGCGCGCCTTGCCGGCCATCGCGACCGGGTTGAACCAGGCGCTCTCGAGCAGAATGTGCCGGGTCGTGGCCGACACGGCGCTGCCGGCCCCACCCATGATGCCGGCCAGCGCCAGCGGCTGGCTGGCATCGGCGATGACGAGGGTGTCCGGCTTCAGCTCGACCGTCTGGCCATCCAGCAGCACCAGCGTCTCGCCGGGCTCGGCCAGCCGCACGTGGATGCCGCCATCCAGCTTGTCCAGGTCGAACGCGTGCATCGGCTGCCCGAGTTCCAGCAGCACGTAGTTGGTGATATCGACCACCGGGTCTATGGAGCGCACCCCGGCGCGGCGCAGGCGCTCGCGCAGCCACACCGGCACCGGGCGGGAGGTATCCACGTTGCGCACCACCCGGCCAGCATAGCGCGCACAGTGTTGCGGCACCGCCACCCGGACTTCACGCACTTCCTGAGAAACAGGCTCTACTGGATTGATCTTGAAGGGTTTATGCTCAACAGCAGTGAGTGCCGCCACTTCGCAAGCCAGGCCGTAGATGCCGAGGCAGTCGCCGCGGTTCGGCGTGAGGTCTACCTCGATCACGTCATCATCCAGCTGCAGCCACTCGCGGATATCGGCCCCTACCGGCGCGTCGGCCGGCAGCTCCCACAAGCCCTGGCTGCTCTCGGCCAGGCCCAGCTCCTGCTCGGCGCACAGCATGCCGAAAGACTCCACGCCGCGCAGCTTCGCCTGCTTGATCGTGATGCCGGGCAACACGGCGCCCAGGGTGGCAAACGGGATCTTCAGGCCGGCCCGTGCATTGGCCGCGCCGCACACCACCTGCTTCAGCTGCCCGTCCGGGTGGCCCGCCACCTGGCACACGCGCAGCTTGTCGGCATCCGGGTGCTGCTCGAGACTGACAATCTCGCCCACCACCACGCCGGAGAACGGCGGCGCCACCGGCGTGACGGCATCGACCTCGAGGCCGGCCATCGTGAGGGTGTCGGCCAGCTGCTGCGCCGACAGCGCCGCGCAATCCATCCATTCCTGCAGCCATTTCTTGTTGAATTTCATGATGTTGTAAAACCTTTTTAATCCTGTTTGTCAGCTATCGCGCCGCCCGCTCAGAACTGGCCGAGGAACCTCAGGTCATTCTCGAAGAACAGGCGCAAGTCATTGACGCCATAGCGCAGCATCGCGAGGCGCTCGACCCCCATGCCAAAGGCCAGGCCGGTGTACTGCGTGCTGTCAATGCCGACATTGGCAAACACGGCCGGGTGCACCATGCCGCAGCCCATGACTTCCAGCCAGCCGGTGTGCTTGCAGATGCGGCAGCCCTGCCCGCGGCAATGGGTGCACTGCATGTCCACCTCAGCCGACGGCTCGGTGAACGGGAAATAGGACGGCCGGAACCGCACAGCCAGGTCCGTCTCGAAGAAAGCCTTCAGGAACTGGTCGATGAGGCCTTTCAGGTCGGCAAAGCTCACGTCCCTGTCGATCAGCAGCCCTTCCACCTGGTGGAACATCGGTGTGTGCGTCAGGTCAGAATCGCAGCGGTAGACGCGGCCCGGGCAGATGACGCGGATCGGCGGCGTGTTGTTTTCCATCACGCGGATCTGCACCGGCGAGGTGTGCGTGCGCAGCACCAGCGTG